>DATGCB010000326.1:0-2625 GCA_035312365.1 Eudoraea sp.
GATGCAGCCGGATATACTACCCAAAATAATCCACCGCCAGCCGGGGGACAATACCAGGATGTACATTATATTTTATTTGGCCGACCCGGATCTCAAAATGACGAAGGGGGTAATCCCGATATTCGATAATGGATTTGATTAGATAAGATTTTGATCCAATTAATCCAACACTTTTACCTGGTTCCGCTCAAACTGATTTTGTACCTGTTGCAAATCAAGCATACATTTAATTCTGACGGTTAACAAAGAGATTAGTAATTAATATGTTTAAGTGGTAATAAACGGGGAAGCCAGCCGTGGTCCGGTCTATTTATTATTGTGCGTTTGTAAAAACAAATCTTACCCTACCTATGGGGTTCCTCAGTATAATGCCATGAAATAATCCCAGGTTTCGTTGTCAATACCGGAGAAATTCCGCCAAGGCAGCAATGGTAGTTTAAGCGGGCAGAAACATTTTGTGATACTCTTGAAGCACATCAATCAAATCTGGGTTTCCGGCAACCAAATCCCTCCTTTTTAATATAAAATTACAGGCCGACTTCCCAAATGCACACCAAAACCTACCAACCATACATTTGTGATCTCAACCTACTGGAAAATGAGCTACATTGTTCTATAGACCCGCGGTCTTGGGTATTCGCTTTTTAGCGGTACCGGCCCCGATGAAGTCCCGCAAGGCCTTCAAAGCATTAAAAAAACGTCCCGTGCAATCCGGGCGTTAAGGGAATAACGGAAATTCAAGTCTCATGAAAAATTCATTTTTGCCTATATGCATCCGGCGCTATGTCTTCCTGCTTCTACCGGTCATATTGGGGTTATCTTCCTGCAAAAAACAGATCAGGGATAATTTTACGGAACAAGATGTACAGCGCATAGAAGCTGTTCTGAATGAGCTGAGTACAAGCGAATACCGGATTGTACTACCCTCTTTTGACAACGGGGAGATAGTCGGCTCCAAAGTGTACGGTCGTCTTCCGGTGACAGAGATCAGCCAGGTGGCTGTTTCACAAGGCATCTCCTATTCCGAAACGGGTAATCTGCAGGCTGTTTTTCAATCCTGTGAAGGTGGTGGTGCCGGTTCTCATACAGAAAGTGAATCCGCTGCCAAAGGTGCCGGCGACCGGATAAATCAGATCCTGGAAAACCTGGATAAGAGCAAGTTCATCCTCATAAGAAACTAACTGGGCTTTACATTCTTAAATTTCACGAATGATCAAAAAGGGAATGGTCTGGGTTTTTCTTGCCTTGATGCACCTCGTGCTTGTAAATCTTTTTATCTGGACCAACTTTGAGAATAAGGAAACTTCGGGGATCTACGAATATTTGCGGATCTATCGCGATTTCTCGGGCTGTTTCAGGGATTACTCCTATTTTGCCCCGAACGTGGCCAACGATACCCGAGCCGGTTTTATTACCAAAACGGAGCAGGAAACACTTCACTTTTTATCATTCAGGGCCGAAAACGAAGTTGTGAATACCCGCTATAATAACGTCATTTCCTCCGGGATGAGAAACCCTGAGGTGCGGGAACTCTTTTCCCGTTCCTGGGCCACTGCCATCTTCGGCAGGGATGAGAAAATACAGGAAGTAACCGTTTTTGCAGAAGCCTACCTGGTCCCCTCCATCGCGGAATACCGGGCGGGGGAACGACCCTTCTGGAAGGTAATTTATGTGGGCAGTTTTGAAAAAAATAAAGGGGAAGGTTTTAGTAAACCACAGTAATGGCACACGAGCGAAGCTCATTGTTGCTTTCCCTGGTCAACTTTAATGTGTAATGTGGTGAAGGAAAAGCGAATACAGCAGGTTGTAGAACAGATTTCTTCTTTTTTTCTCTGCCCGGCATCTCCCCTTCCCCTTGGTTTTTTTCGGATCGCCATAGGGCTGATAGCCCTTTTTCTCCTGGTACAATTATGGCCCTATTTACTTCCCTTATATGGTAATTACGGCTTTATACAATGGGCTATTTTAGAAACAGGCACGAATACGTGGTTTCCCTCTATCGGAAAATTATACCTGCTCCTGGAGCCCCTCGGCTTTTCCCCTGAAAACTGTGTGTTTCTCATTTTTTCTGTGTACGGCGTATCCTTGTTAGGGTTTATTCTGGGTATTAAGACAAGGGTATGTGCCATTTTGGTGTGGTTCTGCCACCTGTCTACCGTAAATAGCGGATTTACTTCTATATATGGGTTGGACACCATGTTGCAGATCTGCTTTTTTTATGCAATGTGGATGCCGCTTGGAAAGAGCTTAACTGTTTTTCATTTCCTGGGTAAAAGAAGTACGGAACCATCCGCCATGGCAAATCTGTCACTGCGTGTGTTACAACTTCATCTCTGTCTGATCTATCTCAATACAGCGGTGGCTAAAATGCAGGGGCTGCAATGGTGGAACGGGGAGGCGATCTGGAGAGCCTTGATGCAACCACAGTTTTCTACCTTTACATATGACTGGCTGGCTTCATGGCCGCTGATCACAAAAGGGATGGGATGGTCAGTTTTACTGATAGAATTTGGATATCCTTTTCTTATCTGGCCTTTAAAAACCAGGAGGATCTGGTTGCCTGCAATTATCGCATTACACAGTGGTATCGCAATATTTATGGGCCTTCCGCTTTTTTCCATAACC
>DATGCB010000327.1:0-9747 GCA_035312365.1 Eudoraea sp.
CAGACAAACAAGTCAAGATCTCCATCATTGTCGAAATCTCCAGAGGCGGTACCTGCGGATATATGAGGATCAATTGCCGGCAGCGTATTATAGACTCTTATAAATGAATGTTGCGGTGTTCCCAAAAATAAAAAGTTTTGAATCTCAGGATACCCTTCGGTGCCATTGGCAACGTAAAGATCCAACCAACCATCGTTATTAAAATCACCCCAAGTTTGCCCTTTGGACGGACGATGTATTTCATAGGCCACTTTGCTATCCATTGATTTTTCAAACAAACCATTTCCCAAATTTCGGTAAAAGGCATTTTCATCTGTAACCGAGACATTGGTTACATAGATGTCCAGATCTTTGTCATAATCGTAATCCACAAAGGAGACCCCATAAGAAGCATTGAGTTCTTCAACATGGATTCCATCATTCTGCTGCACAAAATTTCCGTCTGGCGAGTTTATATATAGGTAGTTTCTGTGTTTTCCTTTAACCTTCCCATCTTCCTTAACGACAAAATTTGCCACGTACAAATCGGGCCTCCCGTCTCCGTTAAGATCCCCCCATGCGCAGGATCTTCCATCCCCTTTATTACCAAGCCATGCTCCACTTGAGGCACGATTGAACAACCCGTGACCATCATTTATATAGAGGTTATCATCTTCACCATCCCTGTTTACAACGAAAACATCCAAATCACCATCTAGATCAAAGTCGCACCAACAGGCACCTGGCGAATTGGTACTATCTTTTGTCAAATCACCATCCTCCACCATAGTAAATTTCCCGCCACCATCGTTTTGGTACAGCATGTTGGGTACGCCAAATTGGGTGGAAAAAAATATATCCAGATCATGGTCATTGTCCACATCGATAGTATGTACAGATTCGCTCCAGGCATTGACATTGTTATCGGCAAGCGTAAACCGTTTATATCCATTCCCACTATTGAAATAGATGGTATTTCCTAATAGTCGGGTTGAGTCTACCTGGTTCGCTACGACAATGTCGAGTAGCCCATTACCGTCGAGGTCGGCCACCGAAACACCTCTGGAACCTTCAAGTTTATCTTCCAGTTCAAGCCCACTAAATAAGGGTTGCTGGGTGTAGAATTTAATTGGCGTGAAAATCATAAAAAGTATAAGTATTGAGCGCATCACCTGTTGAGATTACTTACCGCCAACTTAATAGCCTTACGCATTCGCATATAAGTACCACATCGGCAGATATTACCTGCCATTGCAGAGTCAATATCAGCATCGGAAGGATTTGGCTTTTTAGAAAGCAATGCAGCAGCTGTCATAATCTGACCCGACTGGCAATAGCCGCACTGGGGTACGTCCATGTCCACCCACGCTTGTTGTACCGGGTGATTTCCCTTCTCGGACAAACCTTCTATTGTTGTTATATTTCCGTGCAAAGCAGAAGCCACCGGAAAAGTACAGGATCTGACGGCACTTCCTGAAAAATGTATTGTGCAGGCACCGCACAAAGCCTTTCCACAGCCAAATTTCGTGCCGGTCAACTCCAGGATGTCCCTGAGAATCCACAACAAAGGAGTATCAGGGTCGGACGAGACCACTTTTATTTCGTTATTTATTGTCAAAGCATAAGATGGCATATTCCTTTTTTTTAAATACGTGAATTTGGTTGGATCGATTGATGGATGACCTTCAGGGATAAAGGATGCTCCCCTGAATTAAAAATTTGAATTTATCTTTTATAATTGATAAAAAATAACCCCTGCAGTAAACGGTCAAATTTTTGATAGTGAGTGGCACTAATTTGTCCTATTCTTAAAAAAAAGATTGATTTCCTTGACGAAATTTCTACTGACCCTTCGTCTGGTACCATCTTTCAGGATTACCTCAAGGCTGTGGTCATTACCTCTTGCAAGTTCGGCAACGTAGTTCACGTTTATAATTGTAGATCTATGGATTTTCTTGAACATTTCCGATGGGAGCACACCATAGAACGACTTTAAAGGTTTTCTCATTACAAAAATACCTTCTGTAGTGAATAGCCTGGTGTAATAATTTTCGGCGGCCAGCCAATAAATTTGCTCTGGTTGACAGAAGTATTTGTTGCCTCCCCGGGTCAGTTCAAACAATAAGGGTACTTCTTCTTTATCAACAACCCAGAACTTATCGATTATGAACCACATCAATCCGATGTCCATAAGTGTCCAGAAGATAAAAAAATAAGGGTAAACACCGTACCGCGTTTCGGGCAGGTCCAGGTATGGACTATAGTTGGAACTTAGAAGAAAAAACCACCCAAAATGAATCCCCACCCAGACCGCACCCAAACCTGCTAACCAAACCAATCGAAATTTGGTTAGACAGGTCTTTCTGGCAAGTTTTTCAAAGACCTTAACCCCAATGATCCAGGGTGTCCAGATTCCAATTTGCCAAAGTAAAACCTGATAAAGGGAAACCTGATCTCGAACTGTGCTTTCCCGCCAATAGATTAGGAGGCCCAGGAGAATACCAATGAAGACAAATAAGTAAAGAAATCTTGAAATTTTCATGCTGCTTAAAAGTTAGCGAATAATACTTTTTAAGCTATATTTTATATGAACTTTTCTTTGGCGAAAACACAGTTCCAAATTTATTTATTCTTTGCTATGAGCGTCCTATTTGTGGTCTCTTTAAGTCGGGCCCTTTATTCCCCTTTTATGGGACCTATTTAATTCTCGAGGTATAAGCTTTACGTCTGGTGCATTTAGATTTATTAAACCCCACCTTTGTTCGACACTTTACCTATGTTTGCCCTCAAATAAGTTCATATAAAATTTAAGTACAATTCAATGCGCGATCCGGTGCGTACTTTGAAAATACAGATTTTTAACTCTTTGAATATCAAGTGAGGCTTATCGGCTGGTAGGCCTCGCACCGCCTGGCTCCTCGGGGTAAAAGTCCGGGTGGAAAAAGTTCATTTCATGTATACGCATACCATCACAAAAGAAGACTGGGAGTCCAGGATCCGGGATATAAACATTAAGATACCCGGGATGACGGACCTGGAAGTTATAGGTGCCTTTATGAAACTTGTGGCGGCCATCGGGGATGGGCATACGATTCTGTATCCGGCTTTTCAGGGACCCTATGCGTTTACATTTATCCCGCTGGAATTCTATTTTTTCGGAGAAGACCTCTTTGTCCGGGGGGCGGAGGCAAATTATAAAGACCTGGTGGGATCACGCGTATTAAAAATAGGGAAACTGCCCGTATCGGAGGTTATCCGGGAGAGCAGCAGGTTTTTAGGTCGTGATAATGAGATGCAGCTAAAATGAATCCTCCCGGTAGCCTTTGAGTTTGGGGACATCTTTCAACTGACCGGGGCTACGGACGACCGGCAAACGATAACACTGACCCTTGAAAACCCGGAGGGAAAAGTTAATACCACAACGGTCACAGCCGGGGAAATCAGCCGGGACCCCATGGGAAGATTTGTACCTGGCCATTGGGTGGATATGAGACAGGAAGGGCAGGCCCTGTGGACAATGGACCCGGATAATTATTTCTGGTTTGAGTACCTCAGCGATAGAAAAATAGTGTATTGCCAGTGGAACCAGGTTCGCGACAAGCCGGGGCAGACGGTACGTGCATTCAGCAGGGAGCACTTTGAGTTTATCGACTCCCATGAGGTAGAGGCCCTGGTCCTGGACATCAGGCTGAATAATGGCGGAAACAATTTCCTGAATAAAGCCTTTATCCATGAACTGATCCGGAATAAAAAGGTGAACAAACGGGGAAAACTCTTTACCATCATCGGGAGGCGGACCTTTTCGGCGGCTATGAACCTGGCTTCGGATCTGGAAAACCATTCAGAGGCTTTATTCGTGGGCGAGCCTACCGCCTCCAGACCGAATTTTTATGGGGAGGAGGCTGGTTTTGTATTGCCATACAGCGGTCTCGCAGGGAGCATTTCGAGCCGGTACTGGCAGGGCGGGTAAACCTCCGATGACCGGCGGATATGGATAGCCCCCCATCTGGCCGCCGAATTGAACGCAGCGCAATACCGGAATAACGAAGACCCGGCGATAGAGGCTATATTAGGGTATTTGGATGCCGATAAAAGGCCATAAAGTAGATCTTACCGCGGTCATCATTTGCCACAGTGTGCCTCCAGAATACAAACACGTACCGTTATATAACCTGGCGGCTTAAAAGAAAAATATTTTTCCGTTATTTTTTTCGTCTGCACGAATGGCTGCCATTGTGCCATTTTATTAGGTCATAGCCTTGAAAATTAATTCATTACCCAAAAATATTTCTATATTATTAAGAGGTGTCCGTAATAACATAAAGATTTAAACGTTACATCTAAGATGGGCTGAGTATATGCCCCGATTATTTGTAATACCTTACTTTACAGGAAGTTAAATTATATAAATAACGTATACCTCATGAAAAATTCAATCCTTAAACTGTCCCAATGCCTGATTGCGATTCTTGTTATCGGGGTAACCAGCTGCAGTGACGATGATACGACTGCCGAAAAGAGCACCATGGATCTCCTGGTAGGAACCTGGACAACTTCTTCGGTGGATATTGATGCCACCGTGGAAGGCCAATCCCTAACAGATTATCTCGTTAATGAGGTAGGGCTGTCCGAGAATGAAGCAGCCGATCAATATGCACTTTTTGAAGCGGCCCTGGTATCTGAAGTGACCGGATCGCTTACCTTAAATGCGGATAATACGTATGAATCCAGTTTTGCAGGTAATAGTGATAGCGGGACCTGGAGTCTGAGTTCGGATGAAAATACCCTGACGCTGCTTGAAGGTACGGATGCCATTGTCGTAACCATCAATTCCCTTACTGCCAATACGTTGAGTGGCTCCCTTGGGGATGATATTATGCAGGACCTGGATGATGATCCTGGCACACCGGATGAAACCATTACAGTGGTGGCCACTATTATCCTGACAAAATAGCGTTTTCGATATAGCGAAGGAAACCACCGTTTTTCAACGGTGGTTTTTATTGTTTTACCTCTTACTCTTAGGTAACCACCATGCTAAAGCATAGCGGTAGCGGGGGGAATTGTTTTACCTTTTACTCTTATGTAACCACCACGCTAAAGCGTGGCGGTAGCGGGGGGGTGACCACCACGCTAAAGCATGGTGGTAGCCAGGGAACAAAAAATCGTAGAAACGACCGTAGTTTTAAATGTGCATCTTAACAACTGCCGTCTCCACGATAGATTATGGATTTCCTGTTTTGGAGCAATGCCCCTGGTCAGCAACAGCCTTTTTCCCCATCGGTCTCGGTTGCGCAACAGGTTGTATTCCCGGTACCTTTGTTTTCTTCGCTTCCGCAACATTCACCGTCCAACGGGTCACAACAACTCCCATCATCCAATTTCTCTGCATAGATCGTAACACTGTAGAGGTGTGATCCCGTTTCCTTTAACACCTTCAATTCCCGGGAATCGACATATTTTAATAGGAAGTCGTCCGGGATGTCAATTTTTCGCTCGCTTTTAATCCGGATGTTTTTAAAGCCAACCGACTTAATGATCCCCAGATAGGCACCTTTCTCACTTGCCCCTGCCACACAACCGGCATAAAGCTCAGCCGCTTCCAGCATCCCTTTGGAAAGGGCACCTGTGAATACGATATCGGAAATACTGAAATGTCCGCCCGTTTTTAAAACCCGGAACACCTCCCTGAAGGCTTTTTCCTTATCAGGCACCAGGTTCATGACACAGTTACTTATGACAACGTCTGCCGTATTGTTTTGCACTTGGGGCATATTCTCTATTTCGCCGAGTAGAAATTCCACGTTTTGAAAGCCCAATCTCTGATTGTTCCTCAGGGCTTTGATCACCATTTCGGGGGTCATGTCAATGCCGATGACCTTCCCATGCTCACCGACAATACTTCTTGCTATAAAGGCATCATTCCCTGCACCGGAACCCAGATCGATCACGGTGTCTCCTTCAGAAATGTTTGCTATTTCCGTAGGCAATCCACAACCCAATGACAGATCGGCTTCTTTATGGTATCCCTCTATTTCACCGTACTGCTGAATCATCGCACTACTTAATCCGCCTGTTCCACAGCAGCCGGGTTCTGTGCCGCAGCAACCCCCCTGAATCTCGTCTTTCGCAATTGCTCCATACGATTTTTTAATTGCTTTCTTAATTGTTTCTGCTTTCATTTTTTTTTGATTTAATGCAATTACAATTCAGTCAGTAAGAAATAACGAATTGCTTTTATTGCTGTTTATTTAAACACGCAAGACCCATGAAAAAGATGCAAAAAAAATTGGTGGGGATGGCTGCAGACCGACCTGAATCAAACTTTTTAGTTTACTTCAAATACCTTCTTCAGGAAATTATCAATATAGGTTAATGTGGGCTCGAACCATGGGTGGTATAAGCAAAAGGAATGGGGGGCATCTTTAAATTCCCGTACCTCGGAATAAATGTTGTTTTCCGCCAGCAGGTTGGTGTAATCCTCCCTCCCTGCATGCATACGATCTACCGAACTATTGATGAATAGCGCAGGAGGTGTTGCAGGACCTGCAAACCCAAGGGGCGATGCGGTTTCCCATAGTAAGGGATTTTCTTTTTTGGAATACCCGAACCAATAGGTGGCTGCCGAAGTACCATTGCGGTCATCACCTTCACCACTGTCGGGATGCACAAAAGACAATGTACCATCGATGTCGATAAGGGCGTTGACATGGGAAGCTACTTCCACGGTGCAACGGCTGCCTTCAAATAGTGGCATATTTCCTGTAGTGCCCATAAAAGCAGCCAGTTCACCGCCTGCTGAAAAACCAAGGGTGACAATACGGTCGGGATGAATGTTATACTCCGAAACATGCTTGCGCACCCATCGGATCACGGCTTTAAGATCATAAACTGCCGCCGGAAACAACGCCTCGGTAGACAATCTGTATTCGGGCGTAATACAAACGTACCCCAGATCTGCCAGCCTTTGCGCCAGGGGATAGTGTTGTGCCCTGTTGCCCGTCCTCCATCCACCGCCATGGATGATTATGATGGCCGTATGCGGAGCTGAGCGCCCCTGAACGTTCTTAAATACGTCTAAAAGCAATTTACGGTCACCAAAATGGCAATACGTGATGTTCATGGTTGTTTCCACAGACTTTAGCCCGAACTCAGTGGCGATCCTAATTTCTGGGTATTTTTTAATATCATTGGAAAAAGCAGATGCCGTATTGTAGGAAGAATCACGTACTCCGGTAACACCTTCCATGTTTTGTGAATGCAGCTGAGCCAAAGTGATCATCAGTAGTCCGGACAGGCACTTATGGATTGTAGTTCTCTTCATAAGACGACTTTTTAGTTAACCGAACTGGGGGTCCCTGCCTTTTCACCTATAACCACCTCATCCAGGACCACATTTTTGGTATGGGTCAGGGTCATTCCGTTCCTGGCTTTTTTAATGACAATCTCATTCAGGATTACATTTTCGACTTCCTGTGTTTTAAAGCCTTCAATTACAATACCGACATTACTGGCATTTTCACAAGTAACCTTAGAAATTGTAATATCTGAGATTTTGGAGGCATGTAATCCAGTCCCTTCCCCGTGGTAATTTGCCGTCATATATATGCAATCCTCCACATCCTGTAATTTCAAATTTGAAATATAGATATCCCTGATATAGCCTCCCCTATCGGAGTTGGTCTTAAAGTAGATCCCTCGTTTTAAATAACCACCGGCCTGGTTGTTTACCATAAATACATGGCGTACCCCGGCCGACATTTCACTACCAATAACCAGGGCATGGAGGCCTTTGAACCTGTTGTTGCGTATAATAATATTCTCCGAGGGTATATGAGCATTGGCCCTGCCTTCGTCATCCCTTCCAGCTTTAATGGCAATATTATCATCTGCATTATCAAAAGCGACATGCTCAATTAAAACATCGCTGGTATATTCCAGGTCTATACCATCGTTATTTTTATTATGGGCATCATAGGATATCCCCCTAATGGTGATACTTTTAGATTTTAACAGGTGTACGCACCAAAATGGAGAATCCTGAAATTGAACCCCCTCTAAAAGGATCTTTGAACTTTCAACAAATTGAAGCAGCTGCGGCCTGAGAAAATGCCCCTCCCCGAACTTGCGTTGTTCTAACACAACTCTTGTATGGTTCATTTCCCTGCTCAGTAATTTATCGGGGTCCTCCTTTGACTTCCATTCCGCCCAGGTGCTGCTGCCCTCACCGTCAATAATTCCTTCACCTGTAATGGCAATATTGTTTTGACCATAAGCATATATGAACGGACTGTAGTTGTACAGCAGGGTGCCTTCCCAGCTCGTAAGCACCACAGGCAAATAATCCGCGGGGTTGGACCCAAATTTAATCGTTGCACCCTGTTCCAAATGCAGGTTTACATGGCTGCTAAAATGTATAGGGCCATTTACGGAATAGGTGCCCGGTGGTACAACCAATTTCCCCCCGTTCCTTTTGCGCAGATGTTTCATTGCCTTATCAAAGGCCTTCTTGCAATTCGTAACAGAATCCCCTTTCGCACCAAACTGGGTAATATTGATCTCGTAGTCCGGTATGGTTGGAAGTTCTATACCCTTTTCAATCGCTGTGATTGCCGAATCCCTGTCTATGGTTATTTGCGCTGTTAAACTTTGCAGGGCTAAAATCAGTATCAGGGCAATGGCTGTAACTGGTAACTTCATGGCCTGATCATTTTAGCCAATGGAAGTTCCAGGGCCTTGATTTCTTTAATTACCAGGCGGGAAACGGCCCTGGCGCCTTCAAGCGACAAATGGGTGTTATCTTCTTTGCCTTCGTGATAATAGAGGTCCTCTCCCGGCCTAAAATGCAGGTGCAACCTTTTTGATCGCTCGGGACCATAAGAGGTTTCCAGTAGCTCGGTTAAATACTGTAAGTCGATAAAGGGAACCTGGTATTCCTGAGCCACCAATCTCGTTTCCAGGGGGTAGGCCCCGTGGGTATCCACTAAAACACCAAACTCGTTGAAATTCCTTCGCACAATGGAAGAAAAAAGCACAGGATTAGCTCCTTTTTCGCGCGTTTCTTTGACAAAACGGATTAAATTATGACGATAGGTGGTATGCGGATTGGTATAACGGCTTGAATCTTTGAATTTCTGATCATTATGCCCAAACTGGATAAAGACGTAATCCCCCGGCTTTAGCGCCTTATATACGGAGTCCCACCTTTTTTCTGCAATAAAACTTTTGCTGCTGCGCCCGTTAACGGCCCTGTTGTCCACGGTTACTCCCTCTGCAAAGAATTGCTGCAGTACCTGTGCCCAACCGTACTCCGGGTTTTGTCCGGGATCCTCCTTGTCTGCCATCGTAGAATCCCCAATACAATAAACAGTGGTATGCTGGGCATTACCCGCTACGGTCAGAAAAACCAAAAAGGTAAATAAGCATCTCATATTTTTACTTTTTATATGGGTAATACCATTCATTAGTATCGAAGCCTTGGTTGTTCAGTATATTTTGAACTGTATATTTTGCCGCTTCCGATTTTGTTAGTTGATGCGACCAGGAAACCCTCTTCTCAGGTTGAAATCCCGGCCCACTACATGCATACTCGCCGTATAAAGCTTCCCTTTCTGCTTTCTCGTTCTCCCAATTGTCCCAGCCCTCCGGAAGTATATGGTCCCCCATATAACAGTTGATAAAGACTGTTTTTGCGTAGGTACGCCATGGCCGGCCCAGGTACACTTCTGTGGTTCCTTTATCCGCGCTTAACGTGCAGTTTTTGAACAC
>DATGCB010000328.1:0-16303 GCA_035312365.1 Eudoraea sp.
GACCTGTAAATCCGGTAAACTCATAGCCATTGATAAACCCGAAAAGGGAACCTCCGGAACTTTCACGAATAGGGAGAAGGATCTCTAATAAATGATTTTGGTAATACGACCAATCGTAGAAGAATACGTGACCGAGACGGGCCCCCAGCATTGTGGCCAAAACCGTATAAATGAACAGGGAATCAAGTTGTTCCAGGGATTTCTTTTCGTTTAAAAAGATCTTCTTCATAATGAACCATCCCACCGCAAATGCAATGATCCACAACAGGTTGTAATACTTGATCTGAACAAACCCAATATTGAAAAGGGTTTCATTTGGATTCCACGTAATACCCAGGAAGTGCATAGAAAATTGTTTGTGGCCGCTAATATAGAAAATAGATGCTAGACCACTGCGCTTTTAGATATAAGATCGTGCTGCATTCGGAATGGAGGCTTTAAACCTCAGCTTGTAAACAGAAACCGGAAGGCTATGTCGAAAATTGTCTTTAAGGAAATCGTTCAGGGAACTGGGTCATACCCCGAACCCCCCCAGGGCGCTGGAGCGTATAAAAAATGTACGGTGTACATTTTTAGCGATCAGGCGGGTTGGCGCGTTGGCTAGTTGTCATCCCTATTCGGAACTGGGTCATAACCCGAACCCCCCCAGGGATGACAGCTAAAAATACGCTTCATTGAGAGCCATCCTCCTTTGAATAACCCGTGTTTTTTCAGGGCTTCAAGGGTATATTGCGAGCAGGTCGGGGTATAACGACAGCTACCCGGAGTCCAGGAGGATATCAACACCTGGTACGCACGGACCAGAAATACAAAAGGGGCTATGAGTATTTTTCTAAACACACTGTTCCTTCTTAACTCAGGAGACACTAAAACTGGTACCGTCTTTCCCATCCATTAATTGTATTCCCATCTGCATGAGCTGGTCGCGAATTCTGTCGGAAATTGTAAAATCCTTGTTGGCCCTTGCTTCATTGCGTAACTCGATCAATAACTGAACCACACCGGAAAGTTTGTCGAAATCGGCACCTGCCTTGCTGTTTCGTTCGAGGCCAAGGACATCAAAAACAAAACTTTGCATCGTTTCCTGAAGTACTTCCCTGTCTTTTTGGGAAATACTGGCTTTAGCTTCTTTGATCAGATTGATTTGTTTAACGGCATCAAAGAGATTGGCAATTAATACAGGGGTGTTGAAATCATCATTCATGGCATCAAAACATTTCTGCCGCCATCCTTCTACATCGAAGCCTGAGCTTGCCTTCTTGCATTCAACAGCCTCCAGGGTGTCTATGGATTCCATCAATCTGTGATATCCTTTTTCTGAAGCGAGAAGGGCCGTATCGCTCAGATCTAAAATACTGGTGTAGTGAGCCTGCATCATAAAGAAACGGACCACGGCAGGGGAAAACGCCTTGCTTAGTATCTTATTTTCACCGGAGAATATTTCACCTGGTAAAATATTATTCCCGGTAGATTTGGCCATTTTTTTGCCATTCATGGTAAGCATATTGGCATGCAGCCAGTACTTTACAGGCGAACGCCCGTAACTGGCTTCTGCCTGGGCGATCTCACATTCGTGATGTGGAAATTTTAAATCCATTCCACCCCCGTGAATATCAAATGTTTCCCCCAGGTATTTGGTGCTCATGGCAGTGCACTCCAAATGCCAGCCTGGAAATCCGTCTCCCCATGGCGAAGGCCAGCGCATGATATGCTGCGGTTCCGCTTTTTTCCAAAGTGCAAAATCCTGTGGATTGTTCTTTTCATCCTGCGCGGCAAGTTCCCGGGTGTTGGCAATCATATCCTCCAGCTTTCTGCCGCTGAGTTTGCCGTAATTGTATTGCTCGTTAAATTTTTTAACGTCAAAATAAACAGATTCATTCTTCTCATACGCATATCCTTTTTCCAGAATATCCTTTATGATCTCTATCTGTTCTATGATATGTCCTGTAGCCGTGGGCTCTATGCTTGGCGGTAAAAAATTGAATTTTTGAAGGATGTTATGGAAATCCACCGTATATCTTTGAACCACCTCCATAGGTTCAATCTGCTCCAGGCGCGCTTTTTTGGAGATCTTGTCCTCACCGGTCTCTGCATCATCCTCCAAATGCCCCGCATCTGTAATGTTTCGTACATATCGCACTTTGTAACCCAGATGTTTCAGGTAACGAAAGATCATATCAAACGACATAAACGTCCGGCAATTGCCCAGATGCACGTTGCTGTATACGGTTGGGCCGCAGACATACATACCAACATGACCTTCGTTAATAGGGTCGAAAATTTCTTTGGTGCCGGAAAGGGAATTATATACTTTTAGCTGCTGACTTTTGTACAATTGCATAGGTGCTAAGGCCCATTAAAAATTAGTATCCAGGTTGATATAATCCAGAAATTCCCTTCGCACAGCTTCATCATTGAATTTGCCGCCGTATTCGGCAGTAACCGTACTGCTTTCAACATCACGTATTCCCCTTGAATTAACGCAAAGGTGTTTCGCATCAATAACACAGGCAACGTCCTCCGTTTTCAAAACCTTCTGAAGTTCCTTAACAATTTGGATATTCATGCGCTCCTGGACCTGCGGACGCCGGGCAAAGTAATCAACAATGCGGTTCATTTTTGAAAGTCCTACCACAGAACCGTTCGAAATATAGGCTATATGCGCTTTTCCAACGATCGGCAGCAAATGATGTTCACAGGTTGAGTATACCGTAATATTCTTCTCTACCAACATTTCACCGTATTTATACTTGTTGCTGAACGTTGAAGATTTTGGCTTACGATCCGGGTGCAAACCCCCAAAGATCTCACTTACATACATTTTGGCCACGCGATCCGGGGTTCCTTTCAGACTGTCATCCTCCAGGTCAAGGCCTAATGTGAGCATTATATCCTTTACATTCTCCCGGATCCTTTCTATTTTTTCCTCATCAGTCAATACAAATGCATCTTCCCTGATAGGCGTTGCCTCTGAGGAGGAGAAGTGGTCCTTCCCCATGGATTCAAATCGCTCTTCCAATGTGCTGTCAAATTTCATAGGTTGATAATCTTTTAATTATCAATAAAACTAAAAATCAATGAACACATGGTCACCCTGCGTTCTGCCTTGTTTATGCATCAAATTTTTGTAATAACCAACTGAAAATTAAGGATAAAAAATTTAATGCATTTTCCTCTTTAACCTGGCGGTAAAGAAGAGCAAAGATATACATAATATGGCACTTTATGGCCTGTTTGGGGCGTTACACAACATAAATTAGTGTTAAGGTAAGCCGCATCTTATTTTTATACATTCCAAATTTTATGCCTGCTCATGAGGTGGAAGATGCTTATCTTATCTGTTGTTGCCCTGATGTGTAGCCATTGCCTTTTGGCACAGGTGGCCGCAGATTGTGCCAATGCCATTCCCATTTGTAATAATACACCGGTGAATGCCGGAACAATGGGGTATGGCTCCGATGATTTTAACGGGGCCGCAACCAGTGGTTGTCTTGAGCAGACGGTTACCGGGGTCATTGAATCTAACTCTGCCTGGTATCGCTTCCGCACCGGGGCGGCCGGTGAATTGGGAATAAATATTGGCTTTGACACCTCGGAGGACTGGGATTTCGCCTTATACCGGGCCAGTGGTTGCAATAATCTTGGGGATCCTGTCCGATGCAATTTTTTTGACAACCAGGATCAGGAGGCTTTTATGGGCATTGGTGAGGACCCAACCGGAAATCCCGGGTCGGTCCTCTATGAAGACTGGCTGCAGGTCCAGCCCGGGGAGGATTACTATCTGCTCATCAATAATTTCAGTAACAACAATTCGGGATTTTCCATACAGTTTTCCGGGCAAATATTTGTAACTAATCCGTTTGATGCCCTGGATTGCGCCATTGTAAACAACCTTTTAGGACCTCCGATTGCAGCATGTGATAATCAAAATGTGGTTTTGGATGCCACCACCCCCAACGTGCTAAGCTACACCTGGTTTATGGATACCGGCAGCGGATTTCAACCCATTGCCGGCGAGACGGGCCCAACGCTTCAGGCACTGGTATCAGCGCTTTACAGGGTTGAAGTGATCACCTTGAGCATGAACAATATCATAAGCGATGTCCAGGTTGGGTTTTCCACAGCGCCGACTACCAACCCTGTCCCAGACGAGGTTATTTGCTCGGACCTTGCGGTCTTTGACCTGTCAGTAAAAGACGCCGGGGCCCTCGGTATGCAGGACCCGAATGAGGTTTCGGTAAGTTATCATCCCACGATGGCCGATGCAGTCAACGGAACCAACGCCTTGCCTTTTCAATACCCGGTGCAGGCGGGATCCTATACCATCTACGTCAGGACAACGTCCGTCCAAAACTCAAATTGCTTTGATGCATCCGAACAATTTCAATTAAATGTGGTTGAATCACCGGTCCTGGATTTTCCGGCAGAGGTATTCATTTGTGAAGCCAGTTCGGGGATCCTGATTGGGGAAACCAGTCCAAACCCCCAATTTACGTATGCATGGGATTCCGGAGAGAGTAGCGCCAGCATATCGGTATCACAGCCTGGCAGCTATACCTTAACCGCTACAAATACGGTATCAGGCCAGATCGATTGTATCACCAGCAGAACAGTGACGCTGGTGGTTTCGGAGACTCCGCGGATAACAGATGTGATTATTCAGGATTTACAACCACAAAACAGGGTGGAGGTCATTACCGATATTAATGGCAATTTCGAGTATCAACTGGATAGCGGGCCTTTTCAGGCCTCCAACATCTTTGGGGATGTAACCCCGGGCATGCATACGGTTACCATCAATGATCTTAACGGTTGCGGCATGGTGACAGAAAATATAACCGTCGTAGGGTTTCCAAAATTTTTCACACCTAACGGAGATGGTGCGAATGACCTCTGGCATATTATTGGGGTTTCTACCCTGTCAAACCCCGTTGTACACGTCTTTGACCGCTATGGGAAATTGCTTAAACAATTAAATCAAAACAGCGCGGGCTGGGATGGCACCTACAACGGACGGGAGTTGCCTTCCTCCGATTACTGGTTTAAATTAAGCTACTCCGACAACCTGGGCCAACAGGTTGAGGCGAGGTTTATCAATACCCATTTTTCCCTGAGAAGGTAGGTTTTTCGGGGCCTTTCCTTACAATGCAACTCGTCGATTGAGCGCGTAAAAAGTTCACCAAAATATACTAAATCAATATGGAAAGAGTTATAGTATTGATTATTAACATAATGCTAGCCCCACTATCATATGCGAACACTTCTTTGTTGTATGTGCTGTATGCTTTTATTTCTGATGGAGGTAAAAGCACAAAACTCACCCGATTGTAGAAGCGCCATTCCAGTTTGTGCCGATGCCCCTATTTTTTCTCTGGCTGACGGATTAGGGGATATTGAAGATTTTGACCCCGATGTAATACGACAATCGGGATGTCTGGAAAAGGGAAGCATAAGCTCTGCCAATATTGAAAACAACACCTCCTGGTATGTGTTCAGGGCGGGAACCGACGGCCAGATCGGCTTTGATATTGAGGCCTTGCCTATAGGGAGCGGGCCCATTACAGCAGAGTGGGATTTTGCACTCTACGGACCCGACATTGACTGTGGTAGCATAAGCAATGGTACAGCCCAGCCCATACGATGCAACTATGAAGTAAATACGACCAATTTTACCGGTGTGGGAGTGAATCCGATAAGCGGACAGGAAGGGGAGCCTTTTATCAAGGGAAGTCAAAATACCTATGATGAATGGATCGATGTAACCGCCGGGGAGATCTACTATTTACTGATAAACAATTTCAACACCAATTTTGACGGGAACCCGGAACCATTTTCACTGACCTTTACAGGACGCTCTGTAGATGCCGATCAGAATACGGCACTGGATTGTACGCTGAGGGATGAGTTTTTAGGCCTTGATATCGTTGCCTGTGAAGGGGATCCCGATATCGTTCTCAGCGCTTTGAATTCCCCGGCCGGCCCTGACATCGCAAATGTTACCTGGTCTGTGGACTATGAAGACGACGGTGTAATTGACGCTGTGCTGGCAACCGGGCCTACGGAGACAGAACTTACCGTGGCAAGCCCCGATTCCGGCCGCTATTTTGTCTCTATAGAAACGACACTGGCTACGGTCATCACCGATGACATCCTCATCACCTTTTACGGCATTCCAATGCTCTTCCCCGATCCCGATGGGATCGTCATATTAGACGATCTGTCTGACAGCAATATCGTGGAGTTTTTTGTGGATGGCGACGGGAGTTACGAATATGCCATAAACAATGGCGAATTTCAGGACTCCTCTATTTTCCTTGATGTTCCCCCGGGGATGAATACAGTGATCATCAATGATAAAAACGGCTGTGGCACTACGGAACCAATTCCATTCCTTGTGGTTGGCTATCCAAAGTTCTTTACCCCGAATGGAGACGGAATACACGATGCCTGGAACGTCCTCGGCATAGAAACTCTTACCAATCCTGTGGTCTTTATTTTTGACCGGTACGGTAAATTATTAAAGCAGATTGATGAGACTACCATTGGCTGGGACGGTACCTTTAATGGTAAGCCCATGCCATCCTCGGATTATTGGTTTCGGTTAGATTACGAAAGAGATGAAGAGGGGACGCTGGTAGCCAATACCATTCGCACCCACTTTACCTTGAAGAGATAACCGGGTCCTTACCCTTATCCTGTACAGAATTTGCAGTGCGACTCCTGAATTCGGCTTTTCCGGAAGCTGGGAAAAGCTGTGAATCAGGCTTCCATAGGCATTTAAACTTATGGGCCACTTTCGCAGGCTTCCTAGAAATTCAGTGTATATGCCAATGTAATGTTGTTGGTAATTCTGTTGACCATGGCCGGAGTGGTCAGGCCAACATCAAACAACTGCTCATTCACATCCTGTTCCGATCTGCTATAGGCCAGGTCTAAACGGCTGCCACCAAAGTTATAGCCAATCCCTCCTGAAAGACCTGTCAGATCCCCGATCGTTTCTCCGTTGGAATAGGGACTCTGCTCAAAGCGATACCCCGCTCTCAGACTTACCGCCTCAATCCGGTATTCCCCGCCCAGCCTGAAGGTGGAAATAGCTCCCAGTTCACTGGCGACTGATTGGTTGACCGTAGCAAAACTTGGATCGGACACGGGTCGCAGTTCGGCCTGCGACATGTCCTGGTATCCGTAATCAAAGCTTAAAAGGCCCTCTTTCCCGAATATCATGGCGATGCTGCCGGTAAGTTTCCCGGGAGTTTTTACCCTGTACGCTTCAAACAGGTTTAAAATATTAAAATCTATAAAACTGATTTCATCATCGGCAAGGTCCGAATTAATGCGTTGCGCCGTATCATCAGTCAGCCGGTACCAGGTAGGGGATTGATAACTTCCCCCGACTCTGATGTTATCGTTTAACCTGGCAATGGCACCCAGGCTGAATGAAAACCCTGAGCCCTCGGTATGTAAAAAATTGTCAAAACTGGTAAATTGTATTTCCGAGGCGGTATCATACCCATCTTCAGTAAACAGGGTAACCTTATCAAAAAGGACCGTATGAAAGTTCAGGGAAGCTCCTAAATAAAGGTTCTCCTGGTATTGGGAGGCGAGATTTAATGTAAACTTACTGTTGTATCCGGTGGTACTTTGAAAAAATTCCTGGTTAACACTGGAATACTGCGCATTGGCAATATAATCTGTATTGCCATCATCACTTTCGTCTACGGGGTCGATTACGCCTCCAAAATAACCCAAAAATGCCTGCTGCTCTGCAAAGCCAAGATTGGCACCGATATCCAGGTATGCCTCTTCAAGGAACTCTCCGTTCTGGAGCAGGAGGGGGCCGAAGGGGACCCCTTGTGCAAAACTCAGGAAGTAATTGTCAATACCCTGATTACTGTTCCCCCGGACCAGGAATTCATTGTCAAAATTCTGGACGAGGTCATAATTCAGGGCAAGCGCTAATTTCTTCCAATCAGAATTTTGATTGGTACTCTTGAAGACAAAAACACCGCCCACCTGGTTGAGGTCGAACGAGTTATTTTCGCGGACGTGGAAGCTATTAAAATAGCCGGCCTCATTGTTTGTATTGTAATTTGATCCCGATATGGTGAACAAACTGTTGTTGAATACCGCGGAGCCTGCCGGATTCACATTGAGGGCAGAAAGGTCGCCACCGAGTGCCCCGAAGGCTCCGCTGAGACCCTGAAAGCGGGCTGTTCCCTGTAGGTTTTCCGAGCTGTATCTAAGAATATCATTGATATTCTGGGCACTTGTGCCCGCACATACCAAAACCATGATGAAAATATAATACCTTTTCATTGTATCGAATTTTACTGAAAATAATTAGAGATGATGGATTTATTGCTGCCTTCCGCCTGAAGACCTGCCACCTGAAGATCTGCCGCCCGAAGATCGTGAACCACCGCCGGAACTTCGATAACTTCCAGAACTCCTGGAAGACCCTCCGGAACTTCTGTAACTACCCGAACTCCTGGAACTGCTTCCGGAACTTCGGTAGCCCGAACTTCGTGGCGCACTTGTTCTTCCCGAGCTTCGGTAGGCCCCTGAACTTCTGGATGAAGACGAGGATCTTGAGTAACCGGATCGTCCCGGTGCAGTTGTCCTGTAAGTGCTTCTGCCTGTACTAACACCACTGCGACCACTCCTGTAAGTACTCGTCCTTGGTGCAGAACTTCTGTAAGTACTGCTTCTTGGCGTACCGCTTCTATAGGACTGATTGGTCCCGGAACTGCCGTTATACCTTGGGACTGCCCTGGTACTTCTGCTGGAACGATAGTTCCTGTTTCTGGCAATGGCATCGGCACTTACACTACGCCTGGCCGTTGATCCTGTTCTGTATCTTGAAGTGGATGCGCCACTTCGGTAGTTGGATGAACTTCTTGTTGTTGTGCCAGTCCTGCCTAAATTGGAGCGACCACTGTTTGTTCTGTATCTGCCTGAGTTCGTCCTTGTCCCGGTACCGAGATTAGACCTGCCCCTTAGTGAATTTGAGGCGAGGGAATTACTACCGTAGTACCCCCGTCTGCTTCGGTTGTATGCATAGCTGCTTCTGTAGATGCCATTCCTGTAGTAATAGGGCGGACAGTAATAAGAGTTGTAATAACCACCCCAGCCCCAGCCGTAGTAGCCGCCCCAGCCATAGCCATAGTACCCGGCATAGCCATATCCGTAGTACCCGCCGTACCACCATGGGTTATTCCACCGGGAACGCCATGGATAATAGTATCCGCCGTATCCGTAATAACCTCCGTACAACCAAGGATAGGCCCATCCGTAACCGTATCCGCCATAACCCCAGTTGTCATATATGTTAATACTCACGCTGGTGGCATTATCCCCCCAGCCTCCATAGCCCGAATAATCATTTTGGGAATTAAAATAGTTGTCATCCTCCACCAACGCTAAGCTGTCCTGCTCCCCACCGCTGTAGTAATCATCCACGTCCGTAAAGATCTCATCCTCCATGATCTCATCGATCTCCTGGGCTTTCTGGCCAAAATAATCACTATAGATCCCGTCATTATCCCTTTCCCTTGCCTGTGCCCTGGCCTGGGGGGTCCTGTTCACCGTAACTCTTTCAGTGCCTTCGGCATAGATCCCATCATTGTCATAATAAGAAGCTTGCTGATATGAACCGCAGGAAACCATCAACATGCCCATAAGGACGGCAACAGTAACCAGGAGTGTTTTAGGTTGGGGTAGAGAATGTATCATCGCGGTAAATTTATATTGTTGAACATACTAAAAATAGTTAGTTTTGCGCAACTATTTGTGTTAATAATGACACAAGTTTTGTGCCAAAGTAATTTTAATGGGTAAAAATTTGACGAAACGAAGCGAAGACTATTCTAAATGGTATAACGAGCTGGTGGTAAAAGCAGATCTTGCAGAAAATTCGGGGGTCAGGGGATGTATGGTGATAAAACCGTATGGTTTTGCCATATGGGAGAAAATGCAGGCAGCCCTGGATGGAATGTTCAAGGAAACAGGACATGAGAACGCTTATTTCCCCATTTTCATTCCTAAATCCTTTCTGAGCAGGGAGGCGAGTCACGTCGAGGGTTTTGCAAAGGAATGTGCCGTTGTAACACATTACCGCTTAAAAAATGCCCCGGACGGTAGCGGCATTATTGTGGATGAAGACGCTAAATTGGAAGAAGAGCTCATTGTGAGACCCACCTCTGAAACCATCATCTGGGATACCTATAAAAAATGGATACAATCCTATCGCGATCTTCCGCTGTTGATCAACCAGTGGGCCAATGTTGTACGCTGGGAAATGAGGACGCGCTTGTTTTTACGGACGACCGAATTCCTTTGGCAGGAAGGGCACACCGCGCACGCAACGGAGCAGGAAGCGATAGATGAAGCCGAGTTAATTTTAAATCTGTATGCAGATTTTGCGGAAAATCATATGGCGGTCCCTGTTATTCAGGGAACCAAAACCGAAAGTGAGCGATTTGCCGGGGCTGTGGAGACCTATTGTATTGAGGCCTTAATGCAGGACGGAAAATCGTTGCAGGCAGGAACCTCTCATTTTTTAGGGCAGAATTTTGCCAGGGCCTTCGATGTTAAGTTTGCCAATAAAGAAGGGAAGCAGGAATGGGTATGGGCGACCTCATGGGGTGTTTCAACCCGACTTATGGGAGCGTTGGTGATGACCCATAGCGATGATAACGGGTTGGTGCTTCCCCCGAAACTGGCACCCATCCAGGTGGTGATCATCCCTATCTACAAGGGCATTGAACAATTGGATGCCATTTCAGAAAAAGTGCAACCCCTGGTCGGGGAATTGCGGTTAAAAGGCATTTCGGTGAAGTACGATTCCCGCGATACACATAAACCCGGATTTAAATTCAATGAGTATGAATTAAAGGGCGTCCCATTGCGCATAGCAATCGGGCAACGCGATCTGGAGAACGATACCTTTGAACTGGCGCGGAGGGATACCCTGGAAAAGGAAACGGTCCGGGCTGGTCAGGTGATAGGCAGGATCCAGGAATTACTGGTAGACATACAGGAAAATATTTTTCAAAAGGCATTCAGATACCGTGAGGATCACGTTACTACGGTGGAAACCTATGATGAATTTAAGTTGGTCCTGGAGCAAAAAGGCGGATTTATCGCGGCTCATTGGGACGGCACAACAGAAACCGAGGACAGGGTGAAAGAAGAAACGAAGGCCACGATACGTTGTATTCCATTGGATGGAAAAACAGAGACCGGCAGTTGCATGGTAACGGGGAAACCATCAAAGCAAAGGGTTTTGTTTGCCAAGGCGTACTAATGATATTTATTAGGACTTTCCGGACTACGGCTTTGTTCTCTTCATTTCTTTTGCTTCCGGCCCGCCGGCGGACAGGCGTAAAAAGTCATGAAGCTCTAATCATTTTTAGGAACTGGAATTTTAGCTCCTCCCCTTAGTCAAGGGGAGGTGGCCTGAGCCAAAGGCGAGACGGAGGGGTCTTTTGATGCTGGTCATGACATTGATAGCAAGCAGAATTTCGGTTCCTCTGCGCCAGCCGGAGGAGTATGCGGTCTGTACCAACGGCGAACCACAGTTGGGTTGACTTCATGTTGCAGGATGCCATTGGATAAAATCAGTGCCAAATAGGGGACTAAACTGCCTGTTCATCGAATAAGAAAAAATAATAATCAGGAGTTGCGGTAGTAAAAAATAATTGTATTTTTGCAACCGCATTAATTGAAGGTACGAAGGTGGAACTGCGAAATGCGAAGCGCTGACTTCGTATTCTTTATTCTGACTTCCAAACCGAAAATGGCCCGTTCGTCTAGGGGTTAGGACGCCAGGTTTTCATCCTGGTAACAGGGGTTCGATTCCCCTACGGGCTACTAAAATTGGTCCTTAGGGCAATTTAAAATATAATAAGCAGAGAAAATGGCAAATCACAAGTCGGCATTAAAGAGAATAAGAAGAAACGAATCGGTACGCCTTCGCAACAGATATCAGCATAAGACCACACGAAACGCGATCAAAAAATTGCGTGGAGAAACGGACAAAAAGAAGGCGGAAGCGCTCTTGCCTACTGTCATAAGCATGATCGATAAATTGGCGAAACGGAATATTATTCACGATAATAAGGCGTCCAATTTAAAGAGCAAATTAACAAAACAGGTAGCTGGTCTCTAAAGAAGTCCACAACACCGGTCAGATGAATAATAAGGCGTAATTAATACGCCTTTTTTTTGCTGTATTTCTAAATTTTTTGGATGCTGAAAAACACGCGATAAAAAATGATTACCTCAATTTAAGCTGCATCGATCCCCTGTTATTACGGTTGCGGAGGGCAAAATCCATGCTGCCCGTGCCATCATCTTCGGGTCAGCAGACCAAATAAAATCAACGGCTCCTGATTATTCATATATCCTGATCACCTCACCATTTGCTTTCCCTTCCACACTGCGAATATAGCCCCTGAGCATCTTATCCATTGGGATCGGGTGATGGCCGGGAAAATAGTCCCGGTATTTTTCCAGCGCATCCACTACGAGGCCCGAAGAAACCGCATTTACCCGGATGCCCGTTTCTGATTCCAGGGCCAGGGCCTTTACAAAACTGTGAATGGCACCATTTACCATGGCTGCACTGGTAGTCATGGGTACAGGATCATCCGCAAGGATGCCGGTGGTCAGGGTGATGGAACCACCCGGGTTGAGGAAATGCCTTCCCAGGCGTACAATATTTACCTGCCCCATTAACTTGCTCTGTATCCCAATGGCAAAGTCTTCCTCGGATAAGTCCGTAAAAGGTGCCCATTTAGCCTCGCCAGCCGTACATATAACCGCGTCTACCCGGCCGGTCTTTTCAAAAAGGGCCTGGATGGACCTGGTTTGAGTAATGTCCACCGGGAACTCATCACTGCTTCGCCCGGCAACAATGACTTCATGGTTTTTGGAAAAATAGGCCGTTACATGGCGTCCAACAATTCCGTTACCTCCGATGATCAATATTTTCATAGCGCCGTTTATAAAATATCAGCAATAATGTACTATTCATGTCGTCTGCGCATTCTGAAAAATCCGAACGCGAACGAACCATACATCAACAGGATCAAAAGTAAATGTATTCTTCGCACATACCCCGGTGCAGCAAATCCTTCAAGGGCCTCATAATACCTCACAATTTTTATGGGCATATAACCACTGTAAAAAATAAGGATACCGAGGCTTACCCATGACAGGAGATCCCTTTTCAAAAACCAGCTGCCATATCTGGCATGTAAATCCAGAAAGAACAGGATGGTACAGCAAATTAATAATATGGCACCAACCAGATAGGCATATAACTGTGTTTCCAGAAGAAAATTCTGGTAAAAAGGATTGAGGAGGGATATTATTGCAAATAATAGACCGGCCGCTACAATCCATATTTTATATCGTTGATGACTTATGTACTTCCAATAGACATAAAAGAAATACAGGTAAAAAATGGTATTGTAAATATTATAGATCAGCCAATTGTTATTCGTATACAGGTCGATCAGGACCAGGCTGATCTCATCGTAGTATTGTATAAAATGCCCCAATATTTCATTCAGAAAGGTATAGGCCAGGAGAATAGGAAAATACCGCAAAGGGGTATCGAAATACCTCGGATAGCGCCAGATCGCCAATACGACCACCAGCCCATAGAGGGGCAAAAAAGGGTGCTCCAAAATAGTATCTAAAAACGTTAGATCCATTGGTAGAATTCAGGCATTAGGGCTTTTTTTCTATTGGTTGGGTGGCGGCGCGGAACTACCTTCGTTCAGGATCAGGCTTCTATTCCCGAAAAATATATTTGAAGCAGGTGCAAAACCTGCATAGGACCTGTTGCTGACGTCATGGTGCACTCCCATGCCTTTTTGGTCGCGGGGATCCAACTGCCCGGTGAGCAATAAAGGGCTGGCTTCACCTTCTTCGTTGACATCGATGATAAACGGATATTCCAGATCGCCTTCCCTGGTAGCCGGAATCAGAAATACGGAATTTTGACGTGGATGAACTACTTCATTGCCGTTCTCAAACGTTGGAGCATCCGGATAATTGGATAAATATAAGCGCAATGACGTTATTTTTACGTTGGCCCGCCTGGCTTCCTGCTCAATATATGCCATATATTGCTTAATGGTCTCATAGTCATAATAGGTATACCGGGTAGCTTCAAATTTGGACCCGTCCGGTTTTGGGGCTTCACTTTTTTCAATCAGGCCCACCCTGCGATCCGTGTAGTTGGTATATGTTTCCATGGCCTGGTCCAGGGATATAATTTGCGCCGGTGGTTCAACTACTTCCTCCTCTTTTGGCGGCTCCTCCGGCTCCTGCTCCTTTTTTTTCTGTTCGCATTGGGTAAAAATGCTCAGCATCAGAAAGGCAAATAGTACGGTGGTAAACGATTTTTTAATGTGCTTCATGGTTCGTGATTTTTAATTGTTGTCGTATTGTATGTATTTGAATGTACGGGAGAACGGTATTTCTGCAATTAAAAATAGCACTAATTATTTTTACTTCTACTACTTCCCGGATCTAATCGTTCAATGACCGGCAAGTAAAAACCCCAAAAGTGGATCACCTTTGGGGTTTTTGTCATTTTAAAGGATGCGCTGTCTAATTGTTCATGGTAAGCAGGAACTCCTCATTGTTTTTGGTCTGTTTAATGCGTTGTTCCATAAACTCCATGGCTTCTACCGGATTCATGTCTGCAAGATACTTGCGCATGATCCACATCCGTTGAATGGTATTTTCATCGAGAAGCAGGTCGTCTCTCCGTGTTGAAGAGGAAATAAGGTCAATCGCTGGGAATATCCTCCGGTTACTGATACGCCTGTCTAACTGCAATTCCATATTACCCGTTCCCTTGAATTCCTCAAAGATCACCTCATCCATTTTGGATCCGGTCTCCGTAAGTGCTGTCGCGATAATCGATAAGGAACCGCCGTTTTCAATGTTACGTGCGGCACCGAAAAAGCGTTTTGGTTTGTGCAGTGCATTGGCATCCACACCCCCGCTCAATACCTTGCCGGAGGCAGGCTGCACGGTGTTGTATGCCCTCGCTAAACGGGTGATGGAATCCAACAGGATTACAACATCATGGCCACATTCCACCAGGCGCTTGGCCTTTTCCAGCACAATATTAGCAACACGCACGTGTTCTGTTGCCTCCTTGTCAAAGGTGGAAGCCACGACTTCACCCCGGACATTCCGTTGCATATCCGTAACCTCTTCAGGGCGTTCGTCGATCAGCAAAATGATCTGATAAACTTCCGGGTGGTTGGCTGCGATAGCGTTAGCGATATCCTTTAACAACATGGTCTTCCCCGTTTTTGGCTGAGAAACGATCATTCCCCTTTGTCCTTTTCCAATGGGTGAGAAGAGATCCATGATCCTTGTGGAGATATTGCTCTGGCGTTCGGCCAATTTAAATTTTTCCTTTGGGAACAAAGGGGTCAAATGTTCAAAGGCAACCCTGTCCCTTACCACCTGGGGATCCAGGCCGTTAATCTTATTAACCTTGATCAGCGGAAAATACTTTTCCCCTTCCTTGGGGGGTCGTACATTTCCTAAAACCGTATCTCCTGTTTTCAGTCCGAACAAACGGATCTGTGATTGGGAGACATAGATGTCGTCCGGGGAGGAGAGGTAATTGTAATCCGAAGAGCGCAAAAACCCGTAACCATCCTGCATGATATCCAGAACGCCTTCGCTCTCAATGATGCTATCAAACTCAAACTCCGGCTGTTTGTATTTGTTTCTCAGGTCCTTGTCAAAATTGCTGTTCTTTTTGTCCTGACCGTTTTTATGATGATGGCTCTTTTTCTGATTCTTGTGTTGTGATGTGTTTTTCTGATGTTCCTTGGCGTGCGGCTGCTTCCCGCTGCCCTGCTGTACATTCTCTTCCGTATTGATAACAGCATCTGCCGTTACTTCCTCCCCGCCATTATTGTGTACCGCCTTTGCCATGGGCTTTTCAGAGCGCTTTTCCCGAATGGTCCTTTCCTTTCGTGGATTGGTTCTCGGTTTGTTATCCACAGGTGTGGTATTGACCTTTACGGCCTGTGGATTACTGGCCTGAAGGTCCAGGATTTGGTACACCAAATCCAGTTTTTTTAGTGTTTTGTACTTAGGTACCTGTAAGTCTTTTGCAATTTCCTGAAGCTCAGGAAGCTTCTTGGCCTTTAAATCTGAAATCTCAAACATTGAGTATTGAATAAGTTATACGTATATCAAAAAAATATGTATGAAGTGTATTGTTATTTGGGTATTACGCGGGAATGAGATCCCTATT
>DATGCB010000329.1:0-16794 GCA_035312365.1 Eudoraea sp.
GGGAGAAATAGGGTGGCCTTCGGACAGCAAGCTGACTTTGGGCGCTATCAGTACACCATCTTCAATAGTAATTCCTCCCAGGTCCAAAAAAATACAATCGAAGTTGATGAAAACGTTTTTGCCAATTTTTGTATGCTTGCCGTAATTGATATACAAGGGGGTAAAAACGGCAACGCTTTCGTCAATTTCACTAGCTGTAATTTGGCTCAGCAAATCCCTGATTTCTTTGGGGTCTGTGGCGCTGTTCATCTGCACCAGTAATTTTTTCGTGCTGTATGAGGCCTCACGCATTCTATAGGCCTGAGGGTCGTCGGGCGGAATGGTTTCTCCTTTCTTTAACCGCTCAAAAATATCCCTATCCGCTGGACGGGAACTATTTTGTTTTTTTTGCTCTTCTTCTGTATCCATTTTCACAAATTACACTTTTAACAATGGCCCTCATATTTTTCGTTTCGATGTTCGCCTGTTGGCACCGCCAAAGCTATACACCAGCGAAATATTCCATGTAAAATCATCTTCTGGCAATATTTCGGTATCGATAGCCTTATTGAGGATGGCCGAAATTGAAATGGGGAAATCTTTTTTTATCAAAGAAACAAAGCCCACAATGTAAAAACCCTTTGAATCGTCTGAAACCAAATAATAGGCTTGGGGGGATATATTAAAATACAATTTTTCGGAAATATACAGATTGCTAAAGGATGAATTCAATGCCATATAGTGGGTGTTTTCAACCCCCTCATCAAAACCGTGACCATACAGGTAGTAAACACCTAGCCCCACTTTGTCCGAAATCTTATAGTTTGGCGCCACCTCGGCAGCAAGGTACCGCCGCGACTCCAAAAGCTCCTCGGGCTGACCGTCTCTAACGACGTTGACCGTTCTAAAAATCAGGGCAGGGTGAGCCCCAAGACGCAACGAAAACCGTTCTTTTTCTATCGCCTTATACCGTAACCAGAAAATAAAAGTCCAAGGCTTGCCCTCCAACGCAAAGCGCATATCGGGTTCAAAACTCAATTTTCCTTTGGTGAATTTTAAATCAAATAATAGTGCGGGATCTCCCAAAGAAAAAGAGGGCACCAACGAAATTCCGTTTTGGGTAACGCTTGCCGATCCTATAAAATCATCTAGAAACGGTTCTGTTTCTTCTTGCGCCATTGCATTAAACTTACTGAGAAAAACAATCAGTAGTATAACGAGATTTTTTATGGTACGATTAGTCATTTTGATTAATGGATTGGATTTTTATACCACAAAAGTAAAACTCCGTTATTTACATTTGTTACACGAATTACGCCGATAATGTCACATATTACTTATTTTAGTAAAAACAATGATTGAATTGAAGGAGCCAGGGACAAATACGCCACGCATTATTCTTATTGAAATGTCGAAAGAAAAGGGATTTCCGATAGATTTCAATACCTATTACCATACACATTTGTTTTGTCACCAAGGAAGCATTTCCTTTTTGTTCAACAACAAAAAAATGAAATGTAAAGGGGGCGAATTTTTGTTTTGGTTCGCTGAAAGCCAGTTGAAGGATTTTGTGTTTTCCAAAGCCTTTAAGGCAACTGTCTTGCTGGTGGAGAAGGATTTTTTATACGATAACATCCCTGATCAAAGCTGGAGTATCGATGCCATCCTTCATTCACGTCAATATCCCATAAAACAGTTGAATGAAAAGAATGACAGGCAAAGGGTTTTATCAAATTTTCGAATGTTGCACAATAAATTTCAAGATTGGGAGCATCGTTTTTATGAAGAGGTATTGAAACTACAAATGCGGTTGTTCATTCTTGAAATGTGGCATACGTTTGCGAACGAATACGAGCGCAGAAAACGCACCATGCAAAGTGGGTCGTTGTACGAGCGCTTTGTTCATCTGGTCCAAGAGCATTGTATGGCCGAAAGGGAAGTACGTTATTATGCCAATACACTTAGCCTTACCCCAAAATATTTGAATTTTGTTTGTAAGCAGAACTCAGGTGTAACAGCTTCTGAATGGATCCAACGATACTCCAAGGAACGTATCATACTTTTTTTGCAGAACAAAAATCTGAACATTGCAGAAATAGCGGATAAAATGATGTTTTCAAGTCGGTCTTTTTTTACGCGGTATGTGAAAAAGGTTTTGGGTACTACGCCAACCGAGTATAGAAACCGATTGGAGTAATATTAAAAATGTTTTCCATGGCTTAATTTTATTGTTCGTGATAGTTTGGAATTGTTTACGAAAACAATGTTTTAAGTAAATTGCCATAAACCAATTCAATTATTTTGTCTTCTTAAACGGCCGTTTTATAGGTGTTCCGGTCGAATTTGCCGCAAATATTGGCTTTTCACGCGGTTTGTAATTTTAATAACCTATTGGAAACTAATAACTTGAATAACGTAACGCCGCTTGAGCCCGTTACCCGCTTGCTATTCCCCTTAGATTCGTACTTGCTACATACATAGAGGTATTTATAAGATACCAGGTTCTAAATGTATCATTAACTTCTTATCGGGAAATACTCCGAATAATTGTTACCTATGAGCGAGCCAATTTATACGATTTGATGTTAAAAATGACGGTGCCATAATCCGATATTATTTTACGTATCTCCCCGAACACTACAAAATTAAATCAGGAACTTTGCAGCAATGTTTTGGGGAAAGAATAAGGACCCAAACGCAGTAGAAAATGGAAGATAAATGTGTTCATTAAATCCTGACAAATAAAGTACTACTCTTTTTGTTACATCCAGGGATGAACTAAAATCACAATTTTTTTAAAAAGGCCGGATGTACAATTAATGGACATTTTATGTAAATATATTTTACACTAAAATCATAGAATTTTAATATTTGAATTATAACCATTTGATTTCAAGGACATTAATAACTTGGAATAGTTATTGGATAAAATTTGACATCGTCGGGGTTCTGTGTTCCACTTATAGGATGCTCAAAAGGCAGATTTCACATATTCATCAGTCAATAATTAAGTCATGATAACAACCCATTTAAAGATAGCCTGGAGAAGTATCAAAAAGGAAAAGGTTTTCACTTTTATTAAAATTGGCGGCTTTGCCGTAGGTATTGCCGCTTGCTTATTAATTGCCCTGTTTATATCGGATGAACTGAGTTATGATAAGCATTATGCCAATACCGATCGTATCTATAGGGTTGTACTACAGGCTGAAATAGACGGTGAGATAAAAAAAAGCACACATTTCCCATTGCCTTTTGCCGAAACTTTGGAGGCAGACTATCCCGAAATTAAAAAAGCCGGCAAGATATATGGTTCTGCACTTTCTTCAGGCGGCAAAAGAGCGTTCCGCCTAACCGAAGAGACGCAAAATAATTTTGAAGAGGGTTTCCTTTATGGAGACCAGGAAATATTCGAAATTTTGGAAATTAACCTACAGGAAGGAAACCCCGGAGAAGCTCTTCTTCGACCAGGGAGTATCGTAATCTCAGAATCCAGGGCTGCGAAATATTTTCACGATGAGAATGCTTTGGGAAAAACTTTGGTGCTTGATGACAATCCCTCGAGACCGTACACCGTTACCGGGATAATGACAGATTTTCCAGAGAACGCCCATTTGGATTTTAACTTTTTGTTGCCCATTGAGGATACCAATATGAGTTGGACCTCCCAAAACTATTTTACCTATGTATTGCTGGACGAAAGGAGCAACGTAAGCGAATTACAGAAAAAAATGGCCTCCATAATAGAGAATTATGTTATCCCTGCCCAAATACAAAGGGGCCGGGATGCCGCCTTTATAAACGTCCTAAAAACCATAGAATACAGGTTACAGCCCATTAGCGACATCCATCTAAAGTCCGATATGGAAATGGCCGATGGATTGAAACATGGAGACATTCGTTTTGTATGGCTTTTTGCAGCAATTGCCGGGTTTATATTACTATTGGCAGGCATCAATTTTATCAACCTGTCCACAGCAAAATCCGCGAACCGTGCAAAAGAGGTCGGACTGCGTAAGACCGTAGGGGCGTTCAAGAGTAATTTGGTTGCCCAATTTCTGACGGAGTCGGTAATGTACAGCCTCATCTCCTTTGTTTTGGGAGCCATATTGGCCTGGGGGTTGCTCCCAACATTCAATTCCATGACGATAAAAACGATTGCAATGCCATGGACGTCCTGGTGGTTCACACCCATTCTTTTGGTTTCAGGCCTGATTATCGGGGTCATAGCAGGATTATACCCTGCGTTTTATCTCTCGGCATTCAGACCGGTCAGAGTTTTTAAAGGAAGCAGTGGTGCTTGCGCTAAGAGTGGCAAGCTACGAAGCGGACTGGTTGTTTTTCAGTTCGCAACATCAGTAGTGTTAATTATCGGCACGCTAATTATCTACAAACAGATGAACTTCATCTTAAACAAGGAATTGGGTTATGACAAAGAACAGGTAGTAATCCTGGAGGGTACAAATGTGTTGGGGAATAAAGCCGATAATTTTAAGGATCAATTGGTACAACTCCCCCAGGTAAATCAGGTTTCATTGGGTGACTATTTGCCGATCGAGGGATCCAAACGGAACCAAACCACATTTAATAAAGTGGGCGAGGGAAGTGATCATAGTGGTGTTTTGAGCCAAACCTGGCGCGTAGACTACGACTATATCAAAACCTTGGGAATTAAAGTAAAGGAAGGTCGGGATTTTTCGAAACAGTTTGCTTCAGATTCGGTCAATTCCATAATCATCAACCAAAAAATGGCACATGATTTAGGTCTTAAAAAACCTGTGGGAAAACAGCTTGATAATAACTATCAACAATGGACCATTGTGGGTGTTGTCGAGAACTTTCATTTTGCGTCGTTGAAAGAAGATATTACCCCTGTAGCTTTGACCATAGGCAACGATTTAGGAACCATTGCCGTAAAAATCAGTCCGGGAAACGTCAGGGGAACGCTAGCGGCCATTGCTTCCATCTGGGACAGGAATGTACCTAATCAAGCAATGAGCTATAATTTTTTGGATCAAAGATTTGCACAAATGCATGAAGATGTACAGCGCATGGGCAAAATATTCAACAGCTTTGCGCTATTTGCCATTTTTGTGGCCTGTTTAGGCCTGTTTGCTTTATCAGCTTTTATGGTGGAGCAGCGGAAGAAGGAAATCAGCATCCGCATTGTTTTGGGTGCGCCTTTCCGAAGTATTTACGAACTATTGACGCTTGATTTTATAAAACTGATTCTTGTTTCAATTGCTATCGCCGTTCCGATTGGATGGTATCTAATGGACCGTTGGTTAGAAGATTTTGCTTATCGTATTACTATCGGATGGGAAGTATTACTGGGAGCCGGATCTATTGCCATTGTAATAGCGTTGCTGACCATCAGTTATCAATCTGTTAGCGCTGCATTGATGGAACCCTTAAAAAGTTTACGAACGGAATAAACTATTAAAGTGGGAAACTATGATTAAGAATTATTTTAAAATAGCTTTCAGGGTATTCAAAAAAGAAAAATCGTACAGCATTATTAATATTTCCGGTCTGGCGTTAGGATTTGTTTGCTGTCTTATGATTTTACTTTTTATTAAAGACGAACTGAGCTACGACAATTTTCATCAGGACGGGGATAGAATCTACCGCGTGGCCGCAGCCTATATGAGACAGGGGGTCTGGGAGCCCTATTCTACAAATTCATGGCCAACGGCCGAGCGGTTAAAAACCAGTTTTGGGGAAATTGAGCAATTGGTTCGAATTGCGGGCATGTCTGGTATTGTAACCTATGGGGATAATAGATTTGACGAGGAGAGGATGGCCATCGCCGATGAAAATTTTTTCGAGGTCTTTTCTTTTCCATTGATTTCCGGCAACCCTGACGAGGCCTTAAAAGGTTTAAATAAAGTAGTCATTTCCGAATCCATGGCTAAAAAGTACTTCGGTCATTTAAGTGCCATCGGGAAAGTTCTTGATATAAGTGACGGAGCATTACAACTACAGGTAAGTGGAATTATAGAAGACATGCCATCAAATTCCCATTTTCATTTTGATTTCGTCGTATCAGGTCAAACGGCAAGACAAATTGCGCCTGAAGAAATGTTTACCAGCGTGGGTTGGGACTCACAATATGTGTACATTAAGATGGCAGATGGTTCTAAGCCTTCCGGGATGGAATCAATGTTTCCAAATTTTATTGACGACCATTTATCCCCCCTTACCTCTAAAAATTTTAAACTATTTCTGCAACCGTTATCAGATATTCACCTCAGATCAAATAACGGGACCGAAATTGAATCCAATGGAAATATGAACCACATTTACATTTTTTCCATCGTGGGTATTTTCATTCTGGTCATCGCAAGTGTAAACTACATGAATTTGACGATAGCCCGATCATTGAGACGCAGCAAAGAAGTCGGCTTGCGAAAAGTATTGGGCGCCAATAAAATGAACCTGATTGGTCAGTTTTTGAGCGAATCGTTGATCATAACCCTTATTGCTGCTTTAATCGCTTTCTCCCTGACGCTGTTATTACTCCCGGTCTTCAACCAATTTGCTGGAAAAGAAATAGGGGCAGGTACGTTGTACGATTCGTCATTATTGGTGGCCATGGGTGCTTCAATCGTAATTATTGCCTTATTATCCGGGGCCTACCCTTCTTTTGTGCTTTCATCGTTCAAACCATTTAACACATTAAAGGGCAGTAAGACAAAGGAAAGATTTGGACCAACGCTAAGAAAAGGGCTTGTGGCCTTACAATTTGTTATTTCTATTGGTCTGATAGCTTCCACATCCATTGTCTTTGATCAGCTCGACTTTCTCAAAAACAAGGATTTAGGAATTAATAAAGAACTACTGGTGGCCGTACCGCTCAAAACAATGGAGCGCTCTCAGTTGGATGCTTTCAGCAATGATCTATTAACCAACTCTTCAATTCTCAGGACGGGTGTTTCCAATATGAAAATGCCGGGCTGGATAAGTAATAGTACCGCGTATCAGGCACAAGAGGTGCCTGTTGATGAAGAAGCAAGGAAGTCTATGAAAATCATTAGGATTGATTATAATTTTTTTAAGGCTGTTGAAGCCACAATTTTGCAGGGACGGGATTTTTCAAAAGAATTTCCTTCGGACAGTAATTCATCCATTGTCCTTAATGAGACCGCCGTAGCCCAGCTGGGTTGGAAGGACCCCGTCGGCAAATGGGTAGAAATTGACGATCAAAGATTCACCGTGGTGGGAATAGTGAAAGACTTCCATTTTGAGTCGCTTCACAGAAAAATCCCTCCGACGATTTTCATTCCGTCCTCGACGTATCTGAATTGGGCGTATGTAAAAGTTGATGCCCAGAATCTGGCTTTGACCCTTAAGCACATCAAATCTGTTTATTCAAAATTTGTAACAAACAGGGACTTTTCGTACTCCTTTGTAAACGAAGATGTGGGGAGGCAATATCAAGCGGAAGAAAAGTTTACGGAAGTACTTTCTATTTTTACGATTCTGGCTATCATCCTTGCCTGTCTGGGCACTTTCGGTCTGGTATCTTTCTCTGCAGAACGCAAATCGAAAGAAATCGGAATTAGAAAAGTACTGGGTGCCTCGATAGGTAATGTCACTTTTCAGCTAATAAAGGAGTTTGTCATTTTGTTATTGGTTGCCAGTTTTATCGCCTGGCCACTCACCTATTATTTTATGAACGACTGGATAAAGGAATTTACGTATAGAACAAGTATTAAGATTGAAGTGTTTGCAATGGCCACAATTTTGGCTTTGCTAATTACAATGGGCACCACAGGGTTTAGGGCACTGAGGGCAGCCCTGGCGAATCCGGTGGATTCATTAAGGGAAGAATAATCCCTGGTGGCGATCGCGAATCAATCAAAAAACGAGCACCATGTTTAACAACTATCTAAAAATTGCCTGGCGGAACTTACTAATAAGGAAAGTATTTACGAGCATCAATATTCTGGGATTGGCAATTGGTATTACATGTTCCGGTCTCATATTGCTGTGGGTCGAAGATGAAATGAATTATGACAGCGTATTCCCTAAGCAGGACGTGGTTTACTATGTACCGTCCAACCAAATCTTTGAAGGAGAGACGTACACTTTCTATTCAACCCCGGGGCCTTTGGCAGATGACTTAAAGAATGAAATACCGGAAATTACAAAGTCGGCAACAACCTGGAGTGGGGAGATTTTACTTTCTACAGGTGATAAGGGAATCAATAGAAGGGGAAGGTATGCCGACCCTGACTTCCTGGATATTTTTAGCCTCCAGTTTTTGGAGGGAAATGCAGAAAATGCACTAGACAGGCCAGACGCCATTGTTCTTACACAAAGGACAGCTACGGCCATCTTTGGAAAAAATACCGAGGCCCTCAACCAAGTCTTGCGGATTGACAACAAGTATAACTTTACAGTTACAGGTGTTGTAGAGAATTTACCGACCAACATCACATTTGGATTTGACTGGCTCTTGCCATTTGAGCGCTTTCAATTAGGGGAAGAGGACATGTCATGGGCAGAGGAGTACGGAAATAATTTTGCGGACACTTTTGTAGAACTAGCTCCCAATGCTGATTTTGATGCAGTAGATGACAGGGTACGCGCATTGATCCCGTCTAAAATGAAGGATTCGGAATATTCGGCAAACGAGGCTTTCTTACATTCAATCAAAGATTGGCACCTACGTTCGGATTTTAGAGGTGGGAAAAAAGTCGGTGGACAGATCACCTTTGTAAGGTTGGTAACTCTTATTGGGTTCATTATCCTTATAATCGCTTGTATCAATTTTATGAACCTTTCAACGGCCCGTAGTGAGAAAAGAGCTAATGAAGTAGGAATTCGAAAGGTATTGGGTTCCAGTAAAAAAAATCTGATCAGCCAATTCATGGCCGAGGCCCTAATTACGGCCAGTCTATCTGCATTGCTGAGTGTTCTTATGTTATGGCTTTTATTGCCCTCCTTCAACACACTTGTGGAAAAACAGCTCGAATTTCGTATATATGATCCCATCCACTTAGTTTCACTTTTTGGGATAACCTTAATCTGCGGTATTCTCGCTGGGTGGTACCCTGCCCTGTATCTTTCTTCCTTTAGACCAGTGCATGTACTTAAAGGCGTACAAAGAAAATTCGGTAGTGCAGCTTTTATACGCAAGGGCCTTGTTATTACACAATTTACATTCTCCATAATTTTCATCATAAGTACCATCATAATCTATCAACAGGTGCAACATGCCAGGGGAAGAGATTTAGGGTATGCCAAAGAGCGACTGATCAATATATCTGTAACCGGAGAAATGATCGAAGAGTTCAATCCCATAAAACAAGATATGATCGCCTCGGGGGAGATTGAAAATATTGCCCTTACAAATTCAAATATGTTATCGAGCGGGAACAATGGCGCAGGGCTAAGCTGGCAGGGAGGAACGAATACCGAGGATGTACTTGTACGTTTCAGATATATCAGCCCCAGCTTCTTTGAAACGGTAGGGCTTAAGATACTGGAAGGACATGGCTTCAATGAAAACATGACCACAGATAGCACAAATATTCTGATTACAAAGTCTTTGGCAAGATTAATGGGAAAGGGAAGTGCTGTAGGAAAGACGGTCATCCGTAACAATACATCGTATAATGTGGTAGGAGTTGTCAACGACTATGTATATGGTGACATGTATGGCAATACGAATAGCGGTCCGGTCATGTTCTACAACCGCCAAGATTTCGGTAATAATATGTATGTCAGGTTAAAGCGTGAAGCATCTATTTCAGAAGCTTTGGCCGCCATTAGAAAAGTAATGAAAGAACACAATCCAGCATTTCCATTGGAGTACAGGTTTGAAAACGATATGTTCAATGATAGATTTAGGAATGAGGAACTTATAGGAGACCTTTCTAAAATTTTCTCAATACTGGCCATAGTAATTTCGTGCCTGGGACTGTTTGGACTATCTGCATTTACTGTTGAACAACGCAAAAAAGAGATTGGAGTGCGTAAGGTTTTAGGAGCAAGTATTTCTGGTATTGTACGGTTGCTATCCAGGGATATGATGCGTTTGATCCTTGCCGCGCTATTGATAGCAGTACCTTTTTCATGGTGGGTAATGCATCGTTGGTTGGAAAAATTCGCTTACAGGATTGACATTGGTTTGTGGATATTCGCTCTTGCTGGCCTAATCGTTTTTTTAATTGCTATGTTGACGGTTAGTTTTCAAAGTATTAGAGCAGCGACGCTTAACCCTGTAAAGAGTTTACGGACGGAATAAAAAATGATCAATCATGTTTAAAATCTATCTAAAAATTGCCTGGCGGAACCTTTCAAAAAACAGGCAACAGACCATCATCAATCTGTTAGGACTTACGGTCGGTACGGTAAGTTGCCTGACTATTCTGTTGTATGTTTTTGATCAAACCGGTTATGATCAACATCATGAAAATGCCGAATCCATTTATCGGGTACGTACATTTATTGAAAGGGAAGGCCAAGAAGATTTCGTTTCTGCTGCTACGAGTCCGCCGACGGCATTTGCAATGAAAGAGGATTTCCCAGAAATCGAGGAAGGTTGCCGAATTGTGGTTTTGGATGAATTTGGAATTTCACCGATCCGTGCCTCCAACAGCAAAGACGGCTACTATGAACCCAGGGTATATTTAGCAGATTCTACGGTCTTTAAAGTGTTCAACTACAAGTTCATCGAAGGGAGCGAGAAAATGGCTTTGAATTCCCCTAATACAGTGGTTCTTTCGTCCAGCTTGGCCAAAAAGCTTTTCGGTGATAAAAGGGCACTGAACAAAACGGTCGAATGGGGCACGGGCCAGGATGCATTGACATTAACGGTGACCGGGGTATTCGACGAATATTTTGGAAAATCCCATCTCGATCCGAACTATTTTGTGACCATGAATACGCCGGGATTTGGCGAATTCGTTAGAAATGAGGATAGCTATAGGTTTCAAAATTTTGTATACACGTATGTAAAAGCCGTCCCGGGATCGGATATGGTCAGCTTGCAATCCAAACTTCCCGCATTTCTGAAATCCCGAGGGGGCGAATCCGTCTCGGACAAAAGCATTTTCCTTCAAAAAGTTACCGATATACACTTATTTTCCAAAGGAATCAAATTCCAGATCGCTAGGGTTTCAAGTATCGGGTATCTTTATTTTTTGTTGACCTTGGCCTTCTTTATCCAACTGGTGGCCTGTATCAATTTTATTAACCTTAGTACGGCCCGGGCGAATAAGAGAGCCAAGGAAATCGGTGTCCGAAAAGTGGTGGGCGCAGGAAAAAAAGCCCTTGTGCGGCAGTTTTTGGGGGAATCCATATTGCTATCTTTTTTTGCCGTACTAATAAGTATTCCCATCACCCTCATGCTTTTAGGTTATGTAAACGAGTTGACCGAAAGCAATCTGGGAGCCGAAGCCCTATTCAATAGTAGGATATTGCTGATACTGGTCGGTCTTGGACTTTTTACGGGATTAACAGCTGGCATTTATCCCGCACTGATTTTATCTTCCATAAAACCTGTAAGCGTCTTAAAAAGTACGATTAACCTGCAATCCGGTTCCGGAAATTTCAGAAAGGCCTTGGTCGTCTTTCAGTTTGTTGTATCCATAGGTCTTGTAACCGCCGTAATTGTCATTACACAACAATTTAATTACACTCAGAGCAAAGATTTGGGCTTTGACAAAGAAAATCTACTCGCCTTGCGTACGGGGGGTAATGCCATTACCCATAATTACGATGCCATGAAATCACAGTTTTTGGGTTTATCCGGAGTTTCAGAGGTAGCAGGACTTCGATATTCGCCGGCTGAGAGAGTATTGAATGACTTCAACCTATACCTTCCCGGAAAGGATTCGGAAAATTCCATAAACATACAGAATAATGGAGTGAGTGAGGATTACTTCAGGGCGATGAAAATCAATATGTTGCAGGGAAGAGAGCTACGAGAGGGCGATGAAAATCAAGTGGTGGTCAACGAATCTACCCTCAAGGTTTTGGGTATCGATCCGGATAACGCATTGGGCGCCAAACTATTGAACACCTTTGAAGGTGAAACCCAAGAATTTGAAATCGTAGGGGTAGTAAGCGATTTTCATTTCTCTTCGTTAAAGAATCCTATCGAGCCCCTTGTACTCTACAAGTCATCCCGTATGAACTGGATGGTGCTGCGAACCGAAACGGAGAACTATGGTCAGCTTTTGAAGAATTTAGAAAAGGTATGGAAATCTGCAGTTCCTAACGTTCCCTTTGCCTATACCTTCATGGACGAAGAGGTACAGAAGATGTATGAAGAGGAAAAACGTCTCGGCAATATTTCAATGTTATTCACGCTTATCGCCATCCTAATCAGTTGTCTCGGCCTCTTTGGGCTGGTTTCCTACGTAGCCGAACAAAAGAAAAAGGAAATCGGTATACGAAAGGTGTTGGGTGCCAGTATTAACTCAATAGTACAACTTTTGACCAAAGACTTTTTGAAATTGGTGGCAATTGCCTTCGTGTTTGCCTCGCCGATAGCCTATTACATTATGCAGCGATGGTTGGAAGATTTTACTTATCGCATCACTATTGAATGGTGGATATTTGCCCTGGCAGGAGGTTTTTCATTGGTAATCACCGTGCTGACGGTCAGCTTTCAATCCGTAAAGGCAGCTTTGGACAACCCTGTAAAAAGTTTACGGACGGAATAATCGTCATCAAATAATTAAACGAGAACCATGTACAAACTATTCCTGAAAATCGCAACAAGGTATCTGCTCAAGAACAAGCTATACTCCTTTATCAACATCTTCGGGCTGGCGATTGGAGTGGCTTCCTTTATTTTGATTATGCTCTATGTTAATTATGAGAATAGCTATGACACTTTCGAAGGCTCAGAAAATGTATATCGGGTGTATATGGACTATACGGAGGATGGAGTCTTTGTTCCCGGTGATGCACAAACCTATAATTTAAGCGGTCCGACCCTAAAGGAGGGCTTCCCTGAAATCAGTGAATTTGTTCGGTTAGCGCACATTACCGATGTCGCCTTTAAATATGGCACTACTTTTATCAATGGAGAAAAAGGTGCCCTGGCGGACCCTTCTTATTTTGATGTTTTTAACTACCCATTGCTCCATGGGGACAGCAATACCGTTTTAAAAGAACCATTTACCATCTTGTTGACCGAATCACTTGCTAAAAAGATTTTTGGGGACGAGCATCCCATCGGAAAATCCATCCGTGTAATTTATTATGGGAATAACCTGTTTACGGTCAATGGAATTCTGCAAGACTTGCCGGAGAATACCCATATGAAGAACGATTTCTTGATTTCCTTTAATACCATTATGACCTGGGAAGGATATCGTGACACCCCGGAACCGAATTGGAGTGGCAATAATTTATTTACATACATCAAACTCGACAAAAATACAGATGGGGCTCTTTTGAAGAAAAAAGTGATGGATTTCAAAGTAGAGGCCTTGCCCTTTGAAAGACATAATATTGAACCTTTGGAAGATATTCATTTATTTTCCGATAAGCCCTATGAGGCAGAGGCCAATGGCAGTGCCAGCCGGGTTCGTTTCTTATTGGCGATAGCGTTGATCATCATCATACTTTCCTGGTTGAATTATGCCAATCTCTCAACCGCTAAATCGTTGGAACGGGCGAAAGAAACTGGAATTCGCAAGGTGGCAGGGGCCCAGAAACCACAGATTGTACTACAGTCATTTTTGGAATCTCTCTTGCTGAATATCGCTGCGATTATCATTGCCGTAATTGTGGTACTTCTTGTGCTGCCACCGTTCAATACTTTTGTTGGCAAAGAGTTGGTGATTGGGTTCTCTGACTTAGACGATTTTTTACCCCTGTTTGGGTTTATTCTGTTGGGTACGGTACTTTCTGGAATTTATCCTGCTTTTGTGCTAAGTAACTATACCCCTGCAAAAGCGTTAAAAGGTAAAATTCGTACGTCATCGGCCGGACTTCATATTAGAAAAGGATTGATTATTGGCCAATTTTTTGCCACGATCGTTTTGTTGATTGGCACTATCGTAGTTACCAGGCAAATTCAATTTCTACAGAATCAACCCATAGGTGCCGATCTTCATCAGGTTGTGGCCCTGAACGGAAAAATAATGGACTATACTACAGATGCTGCTTTCATAAAGGATTCCAGGGCTCTGGAAAATGAGTTACGAAAATTTCCTTTTGTCAAATCAACGGTTCGTGCGCAGACCTACCCGGGTGGGGTTTATGACGATATAAACTCTAGCGTAGGTATCACTTTTCCCGATGGTACGAGGGACGATAAAAGAATTACATACAACTATGCCGTTGGTCCTGAATATTTTATGTTGATGGATATGGAATTCGTGGCAGGAGGCCCTTTTTTGGAAAATTCAGAAGGATCTAGCAATCAAATAGTTATGAATGAGAGATTTGTCAACCATATGGGCATCTCAAATATGGCAGATGCTGTAGCCGAGACCGTAAAATTCGGCGGAGAGGATTGGGTCATTACAGGAGTGATAAAAGACTACCACCATTTTGGATTAAAGACCGGAATTGAACCGATGCTTTTTCGACATAATGCAAATTTTGGCAAACTTCTGGTAAAATTTGATCAAAAAGCACTGTCGGCATCGGGCTTGAACGTTGCTATCCCGCAAATTGAAAGGAAGTGGAAAGAGATCTTTCCCGAAAGCACCTTCGAATATACATTTTTGGACCAAAATTTCGAAGCTCAATATAAGGAAGATAAAGCTTTCGGGGCTGCCTTTCAAATTTTTACCATCCTTGCCATAATGATCGCCTCAATGGGTTTATTCGGATTGACCTCATATACGATTGTACAACGCAAAAAAGAAATAGGCATCCGAAAAGTGAACGGTGCGACCATTGCCCAAATCCTGAAATTATTGAATCGAGACTTTGTAATATGGGTAGGTCTTGCCTATGTCCCTGCCATCCCCATTTCATGGTATGCCATGGACAAGTGGCTCGAAGGCTTTGCCTATAAAACAACGATGAGTTGGTGGATATTTGCCATGGGTGGAATAACCGCTTTGGTAATCGCATTGCTAACAGTAAGTTGGCAAAGTTTTAGAGCTGCGGTAGCTAACCCGGTGGATTCGCTGCGGGATGAATAATTAATTTTCAATCTAAAAGTAGAATACCATGCTAAAACACAACATCAAACTTTTCTTTCGAAATATAAAAAAGTACAAATGCACTTTTTTGATAAATATTATCGGGTTGTCCACCGGTTTGACATGTGTACTATTGATTTTACTTTGGGTTGCGGATGAGCTTTCCGTGGATGCTTTTCATAAAAATGTATGAACCTTGTATAAAAAGTTCGACATCATTCCTAAAAAGTGCGACATGGGTCTTTTTCGGCCTTCGTGTAACTCATTGAACATCAATTAATAAAAACATTGCAACATCGCGAAGCGTGTTGCCCTCTTGCTATTCCCCCCTTAGTTTTACAACGGTGATTTTCATAGAGGTTTATATGGAAACGAGCATTTAGCCTTCATTGGATATTAAAATGACATCTTGATGTAAATTATAGGTCTCAATGGAGACCAAGCCTGTATATGAAAACCAATTGCCTGGAGGATATTGGAATATGAAGATTGAATTAAAAAGACTTACCGAGGTCAAAAAACCAGAACTCATTAATTTGATGAATCATCCGATGGTGAGACGACAAATGCCTTTGTTAAAAGAATCCTTTAACGAAAGTGCCTGTAATAAGTTTATCGCTGCCAAGGAGTTGCTATGGATGGATTATGGATACGGTCCCTGGGCATTTTTCATAGAGGGTCATTTTGCGGGCTGGGGCGGATTACAGCCGGAGGATGGCGAAGCTGATTTGGCACTGGTCTTACATCCCGATTACTGGGGCATGGGAAAAACCATCTATCAACATATTATTAAACGGGCCTTTTATGAAATGAACCTGGAATCAGTAACTATTTTGTTTCCCCCCACCAGAATTCACATAAATGGCCTTTTAAAATTGGGATTCAAAAAAGAATCTGAGGTAATGCTTGGGCGGCAACTATTCATAAAATACCGGCTGAAAAGACCTTCCAACGAGTAAATATTATCGTTTTTAGATCTTCTAAAAAAAAGGGAAATATGCGATAAAACATATTTCCCTTCGAGTCTGCACACGCCCTGGTCCAGTTAAACCTTACCGGGAGGGATCCAATAATTCTCACGTTTCCTCAGCCAACGATCATGGAGCCAATGATCAAGGGAGTATTTACCTGCTCCCATAAATGTTAATGAACAGGTGATTGCTATCCACAACAGGAAATACTCAATCCCCTCCCCTGCCTGGTTTCCATACCAGTTCATAAAGAATCCGTTGTCCAGATGGGAGGTAAACATGATTCCAATGCCCAGAACTGTGAAACATAATGCCAGGACTCGTGTGGCTAAACCAAATAATAAGAGCAGGACACCAAAGGTTTCCAGGAGAATTACCACAAGGCCTAAACTATAGGGCATGCCTACGGTAGACGAAAAATACTCCATGGTGCCCGTAAATCCGTAACCACCGTACATGCCGAAAAGTTTTTGCGCCCCATGGGGGAATATCACTATGGCCATTAGTGTCCGAAGAATGAATGGCCCCCATGAATCATGGGTGCGTAAAAATGCCAGCCTTTGGATTTTAACTTTAATTTCCATAAAAGAAGGTTTCTTTAATTATCAAACCATCTTTCCATTCCTGCACGGCAATTTGGATGTAATTCCTATGGCCCCAGTCGCGGTGGGTATAGTCATAATGCCATTCTACCATGGTAATATCCTTGCCAAAAGCAATTT
>DATGCB010000330.1:0-2483 GCA_035312365.1 Eudoraea sp.
CCGGTGGCCCCCGTGTTTGACTATATAATCAATCAGGATTATATCGAAGAATTTTTTTGCGTAAATAAGGATTCCCCGGAACTAGAATGTGAGGGAAAATGTTACCTGATGCAAATGCTCACAGAACAAAATAGTGAAAAGAAGGAGAATTTGCCGGGCATTGCCATGGAAGAATATCCCATAGGATTTGTGACCTTGTTTTCTATTTCCACCCGGTCCTTTCCGGCACTGCCTGATTTACAACAGATTAGCTACCACAACTTGTACAGCTGCCTTTATAGCTTTAGCGAATTCCATCCACCCGCCGTGTGAATTTCCCGCCAATCTTATAAAAGGGTGCATGCATCCCGTTTTGAACTTGGTCTGAACGGGGTTTAGAATGCACTGTTATTCACACTTTAAATGCATTTATGAAAAATTACATCAATGCCATATTATTTATGGCAACTATATGGCTTTTTGCCCAGGAAAATAATATTAAATGGACGGCCAGACGGTCATGCTCCTATTTCGGTAATGGGGGATCACATGCACGGTAAGGGCGAGTAGATGTTCTCGTACCGCTATATGTATATGAACATGGACGAATTAAAATCAGGGAAGGACGATACATCCGCAGAGGGCGCATTGGTAGATTATATGGCGACCCCCGTTCGGATGCCGATGAATATGCAAATGCTCGGAATGATGTACGCCCCCGGGGACAATATCATTTTGATGGCGATGTTCAATTATGTATCGATGTCCATGGACCATGTCACGAGGATGGGCGGCAGATTTACAACAGAAGCATCTGGTTTTGGGGACGTCCGGCTATCAGCCCTTTATAAATTCTTTAATAAGGACCGGCAATCGCTCCATGGGCAACTGGGCATTTCATTACCGGCAGGATCGGTTACAGAAAGCGACGTCATCCCCGCCTCAGCTCCGGACAAGGTAGCGTTGCCCTACCCTATGCAAGTGGGAAGCGGTACTTTCGACACCAACCTCGCACTCACCTATGCGGGGCAGGCAAATACGGTTTCCTGGGGTTCCCAGGCAAAGGGAGTTTTCCGTTTTGGCGAAAATGACAGGCAGTATCGCTATGGAAACAGATATAGCCTTAACAATTGGTTTGCCGTCAGGACCTCTACGTGGTTGAGTTTATCCACGCGCCTGGAAGGGCTGGTTGTCACTGAAATCCATGGTGCGGACCCAAACCTGAATCCGATGATGGTTATCACAGCAGATACAGCTAATACCGGGGGAACGTATGTAAATGCCGCTTTCGGTTGTAACACCTACATTCCTTCCGGGGCCTTGAAAAACCTCAGGATTGGATTTGAATTCGCATTTCCCCTGATACAGGACGTTCATGGGATTCAGTTAAAAACAAAGGAAATACTGACCACAGGTTTGCAATATTCCTTTTAATTTTTGCTGCTGTTTCAACAGTTATCAGAGGCTGCCGTTCCAGGTGGCTTCTTTTAGTGGTACCCTGCCCAAATTCTTTTCCCGTCGTCTCCGCAAAAATGGATAAGCAATAATGTAAGTATTCATGGACATTGATCAATTACGGGACAGGGCAATTAAAGAAGAGAGATGCAGGACCATCGCCACACAGGGCGGTACAGCGAGCTGTCCTTTTAAATAAGATTTTGCATTTTCCTTCATTCCCGTAGGATGCGCTGGATGTTTTTACCTTTGAAAATAAGCCGGGATTAACAAAAAAACAGATTAAAAGAATGGGTATTACATTCTTTTCTTTATCTTGAATCTCTACTCTAACTCATAAAATAAAAGGAATGCCGAAGTACAATGTAGCTGTCCTGGGACCGATACCAAGGGACCATATCACCACCCACCACGGGGAAGTCATCGAAAAATATGGATGTGCGACGCATACCGCCATTGGTTTGGCTAAATTACTGGGCGACCAGGGTACGGTGCATCTCGTCTCCCATGTCAGGAAAATCGACGAAGCCCCCATTAAAGAGCTCCTGAAGGAATATCCCAATGTCAATGTGGACCATATTACTTCAGATGCGGACCAGGGGGATGTCATCAAATTGAAATTTGTGGACCAGAATAACCGGCTGGAAAAGCAAACCGGATTTATGAACCCGATCATCCCAGAGGATGTAACAGAGCTGCTGCACTGCGATGTATTTGTCTGTGTGCCCATCACGGATTATGAAGTGCCTATGGAGACCTTAAAATACATCAAGGAAAATAGTGAGGGCATTATCATCTTTGATGCACACGGCCCCACGAACACAGCGACGATTTTGGGCGACCGGTTGATCAAATTCTGGATCGACCGTGACCAGTGGCTGCCCCATATAGATGTGCTGAAGATGAACCTTGAAGAATCCAAATGCTGCTGGTTTGAGAAAGAATACCGCCTGGAAGATCTGCGGCATTTTAATGAGGAAAATACAGACCATTTACCTGCGCTTGCCGAGCACACCCTGAACGGGGGCATTAAATGCCTGATCGTAACC
>DATGCB010000331.1:0-5051 GCA_035312365.1 Eudoraea sp.
AATACCTGGCTATCCCTTACCTCCTCCGATTTATTCTCCCGGGCCAATGCTGCTAGTTGTGCATTGACTACGGCTTCCGTCGCATCATCAGGCAATAATACAAAACACCCAAAACTACCATTGGTGCCGTCCCAGTTATCAGAGGTCTTCATATCTGCAGTAAAGGCTGTGCCATAGGCAATTACCACATTAAACTGCAATTCAGAGTTTGGCGGAACTTCCTCAAGAATCCCGCTTACATTTAGCACTTCCTCATTATTCCATTTAATATTTTTGCCAATGGCCTGCTGCCAGCCACCGAAATATTTTATGGCCGTTTCTTTAGAAAGCACTACTGAATTAGGATCCTTTAAGGAATCCGGTGTGCCGGCCAGCCATTTAAAATCGAAAACACTGAACAAGGCAGGCTCTGTAAAAAACACGCCTGTCGGCTCCTTAAACTTGCTTACTGAGTGCCCATTATCGTCCAGAACGATTATTTGGGTATCCCGATCCATGAATACAACGGCGGATTCCTCTATCTGGGGAATCGCCGTTTTTATGGCTTCCGGCAAGGCATATGGGACACCTTTTCCATAAAAAATTTCAGGTTCATTGTGATGGTATTCCGTTAAAACACGGTAGATCTTATCCTTTTTTTGGTGATAGTCGTCATAGCTCAAATCAAATTGAATGATCACAAATATCAACAGACATACTGCAATACCAACAGCCAAACCCCCTATATTAATTATCGAATGCCTTTTTCTGCGGATTAGATTTCTGATGGCTATTTTAAAGTGATTTCGGATCATAACAGATTGAATTATTATTCCGTGCGCAAACTTTTAACCGGATTTACCACCGCGGCCTTAATGCTCTGGTAGCTTACCGTAAGGACAGCTATGGAAACCGCCAAAAATGCAGCAAGCGCAAAGACACCCCAGCCTATTTCTATGCGATATGAAAAATCTTCGAGCCACTTGCTCATCGCATACCATCCAACGGGAATGGAAACAAGGATAGCTATGGCAACCAGTTTGAGAAAGTCCGTAGTGAGCCTGTAGGTAATTTGGCTCACACTGGCACCCATCACTTTCCTGACACCAATCTCCTTGGTGCGTTTTTCCGCATTGAATGCGGCCAGGCCAAATAATCCCAGGCAGGCAATTAAAATGGAAAGTGCGGTAAATATGAAAAATATTCGGCCAAGACGCTGCTCCGCTTTGTAAGTGTCATTAAATGAATCCTCCATGAAATAATAATCAAAGGGCTGCCCGGGGACTATCTTATTCCAAATGCCTTCGATAGCGGTTATTGCATTTGAAAAATCCCCGGCTTCCAGTTTTACCGCCATTGAACCGGCATCGCTTCCTAAATGAAGACTCAGGGATTCGATCTCTTCCCTGAAGGGTGAAAAATGAAAATCCCTGACCACCCCGATAATGGTATAATACTTGGGATTATCAGAGCCCATATCCGGCGTATAACGCATGCCGATAACTTCATCAGGAGAAGCGCCAATGATGGAAACAGCGGATTCATTGATGATGATGCTGGTAGAATCATTCTTAAAATTCCGATCGAAATCCCTCCCGGCAATAATTTTAATGCCAATGGTGGACACATAGTCATGATCAACGCTCCACGTCTGCATACTCAGTGCATTCTCCTGATCTGTCTCCCCATCTTCTGGGGCAAAAGTACTGTCCGACCTCCAGGAAGGCGTCGGAAAAAAGCCACTCAATGTAGCATTTTTAACAAATCCTAATTTCTTTACTTCTTCCTTAAAAGAAGTTACCTGATCCCCCGTGGTAAATACATCGTTTACGATCAGTACCTGATCTTTCGAAAACCCGAGATCTTTGTTTTGAATGTAGGTAAGTTGTTGATAGACCACTAAGGTTCCGATAATTAAAAAAACAGAAATCGCAAATTGAAATATAACGAGTCCATTTCTTACATTTCCTCCCCCCAAACTATTACCATGACCTCCCCTGAGAACCTTCACCGGTATAAATTTCGACATAAAAAACGCCGGGTAACTTCCTGAAAAAAGCCCGAGGGCAATGCCCGTGGCAAATAAAATCATCCAAAAAAATGGATTGGCAAATGGAATGGAAATATCTTTATCTGCCAAATTATTAAAATACGGCAGTGCTATCAGCGCACAGACAAACGCTAATAAAAGCGCACAAAAAGAAATCAGGCTCGATTCTATCAGGAACTGCCGGATGAGATCGGTTTTGTTGGATCCCAGGGTTTTACGGATTCCTACTTCCCTGGCCCTTTTAAGGGAATGAGCAGTAGACAAATTCATAAAGTTTACACAGGCAAGAACGATAAGGAATATGGCTATAAAGGAAAGGATATAGATGCTTTGTATATCATTGTTACCGCTAATTTCGGCTACCCGGTCAGATTTCAAATGGATATCTGTTAATGGTATAGTGCTGTATATCAAATGATTGCCGGCGGCTTTAAACTGCTCCTCTGTAATTCCCGGCATATATTGCTGTACCCCTGGAATTACATATTTCCCCAAAAAATTCTGCAGGGGTCCCTGCAGGTCTTCAACATTGGCAGTAGGAATAAGTTTGATGTATGTTTGGTAATTATTGCTGCCCCAGTTAACCACACGTGAATCGTCATAACCAGCCATCGCCATAAAAACAGAATGGTCCCTGAGGAATGAATTCTTGGGTAAATCCTCAATAACTCCCGTGACCGTATACGTTTTCTCATTATTCAAAATGAGCGTTTGCCCTACTGCATCCTTGATGCCAAAATGTTTTTCAGCAGCAGTTTTGGTCAGTACGAGCGTATTCGGAGACTTCAGGGCGGTCTTTGCATCTCCGACCAAAAGTCCTATGCCAAACATCTCGAAAAAGGTGGAATCTACAAACGTAATTTGCAGCTCTTTTATATTTACCTCCGTATCTGACTTTCTCAGTAAGGCACTGCCCCATGTCCGAAATCGCGTGGCCAGTTCAACTTCCGAAAAATCATTATCGACTGTTTCCGCCATTGGTGCCGGAGTCACCGCAAATTTGCGATCCTCTCCTCCAAACTTAATGTCCACATTGACCCTGTGTATGCGATCCGCATCGGCAAAAATGCTGTCATAACTTAATTCATCGTGAATGTACAAGGAGATCAGAATGCCCCCAGCAATACCTATGGCAAGCCCAAAAATGTTCAGGAAGGTTATAAATGGCTGTTTCTTGATGCTCCTCCAGGCTATTTTCAGATAATTCTTAAACATGACTTCTTCGGTTTTAATATTGTTTTATTCTGTACGCAGACTATTGACCGGATTGGCAATCGCCGCCTTAATCGCCTGATAACTTACTGTCAGTACGGCAATGGCCACGGCCAGTAATGCCGCCAGTGCAAATACCTTCCAGCCGATTTCTATGCGATATGAAAAATCCTGGAGCCACTGACTCATTGCATACCAGCCAATAGGTATGGAAACCAATATCGCAACTGCAACCAGTTTGAGAAAGTCTGTAGTGAGCCTGTAGGTTATTTGACCGACACTGGCTCCCATCACTTTCCTGACTCCAATCTCTTTGGTTCGCTTTTCAGCATTGAAGGCAGCCAGCCCAAATAAGCCAAGACAGGCAATTAGTAGGGACAAAATCGTAAATGTGATGAATATACTACCTAACCGTTGCTCAGCCTCATAGGTGGTATTAAAAGAGTCCTCCATAAAGCGGTAGCTGAATAACTGCCCGGGCGCCACTTTGTTCCATATATCCTCCATTCCTGCAATGGTATTTGAAAAATCCCCCGCTTTTAACCGGACGGCCATAGCGCTGGAAGAATCCCCTATCCTAAGGGCTAAGGCACCAATCTGCTCACGGAGAGATTCAAAATGAAAATTTTTCACTACCCCGATAATGGTATAAAACACCGGGTTTTCGTCACCAAGATCATTTGACAGCCTCACTCCTAAGGCCTCCCCGGGCGAAATCCCCAGGATGGAAACGGCAGATTCATTTAACACAATGGCCGTAGAATCCGTACTAAATTTCCTGTCAAAATCCCGGCCGGCAATCACCTCCATATTTAAGGTAGACAGATAATCGTAATCCGTACTCCATATCTGCATGTTTATGGCATCTTCCTGGGCCTCGGATCCTTCTTTAAAAAATGAGCTGTTGGTCCTTGCCGAAGGAGTGGGTAAATAACTGCTTAAAGATGCACTTTCTACCTGTGCCAGCTGGGCCACTTCTTCCCTGAAGGATTGTACCTGGCTACCTGCTGCGTACACGTCTTCAATGATTATCACCTGATCCTTTGAATACCCCAGGTCTTTGCTTTGAATAAATTGCAATTGTTGATATACCACCAGGGTACTGACTATTAAAAACACAGAAATCGCAAATTGGAATATGACCAGCGTGCTCCTTATATTTCCGCCACCCACACTATTCTTCCCAACTCCCTTCAGTACCCTGACAGCTGCAAATCTCGACATAAAAAAGGCAGGATAGGACCCAGCAAAAAGCCCCAATAAAACGGTCGAAGAAAACAAAATCAACCAGAAATAGGGATTTGAAAATGGGATAGAAACCGCTTTGCCCGACAGTGCGTTAAAATAGGGCAAGGCCAATGCGGCAATGGCGATGGCCAATACCAGGGAAATGAAAGATATGAGGCCCGATTCGGTCAGGAACTGCCTTATTAAATCCAATTTATTGGAGCCCAGTGTTTTGCGAATTCCCACTTCTTTGGCCCTTTTGAGCGATTGCGCAGTGGATAGATTCATAAAATTAACCACGGCCAGCAAGATGAGAAATAAGCCGATAAATGAGAGGATATAGACATTCTGTACGCTGCTGTTTGCGCTGAGTTCAGTATCCCTGTTGGAATAAAGGTGGATGTCCTCTAAGGCAATGGTACTAAAATTAAGGTAGTTCCCCGAAGCCAGAAACTGTTCCTCTGTGACCCCCGGGTAATAGGTCTGCGCGTAAGGAATGACATAAGCTCCAAACATAGCTTTCAAGGATTCCTGAACAGGGTCAATATGCGCCCCTGGTAACAGCTTGAAAAATGTAAAATAA
>DATGCB010000332.1:0-3592 GCA_035312365.1 Eudoraea sp.
ATTGTACAGTAAGAGCCAGCGCACCGGCTGGCTCCTCACTGCAAAAGGTTCACCGGACCTTTTGCAATCGTTCGGCCCTATTTGCAGGCGTGGGTTTATTCTGGATCACAGCTGGCGCTGTAATCCAGTATGTCCCACATCAAGCGGGAAACCCGCGCCATTCGGCGCGGGTTTTTTAATTTCAACACGAGCCAGGCTTGCCTGGGGGGAGTGTAAGAAATTCATTGTACAGTAAGAGCCAGCGCACCGGCTGGCTCTTCACTGCAAAAGGTTCACCGGACCTTTTGCAATCGTTCGGCCCTATTTGCAGGCGTGGGTTTATTCCGGATCACAGTTGGCGCTGTAATCCAGTAATTCTATGGCCCGGAGTGAAATATGAATACCCTCTACAATTAGTATGCTGTAGCAATTCTACTCTGACGCTTTGGTAGGGACAGGTTTGCAGGCGTGGGTTTCTTCCGGATCACAACATTACCTTATTCCGGTAAATCCCGCAAAAAGGCGGTCCTGGATTCCCTGATATCAGGGAATCCATTTTGAGCCCGGATCATTGAAATCTAAGGATCATCGGTAATAGCGAACATCTTCAGAGCAATTCCAATAGGCGCTCCAAAGCCATCCCCCTGGAGCCTTTTATGAGAATGGTGCTTGCTAGAAGAGGTTCTTTCGATAAATGGGAGGCCATGGAGTCATAAGAAGCAAATTTTTGAAGCGGGGTATCTACTTTGTTAAAATGATCCCCGATCAGATAAATCCTGTCAAGATCCATGTTCAGCACCATATCGGCAATTTTCTGATGTTCCTCCTCGGCAGCCTTCCCTAATTCAAACATGTCGCCAAGGAAAACAACCTTGTGTTTCCCGCTGGTCCCTTTAAAATTTTCCAAAGCGGCCTTCATACTTGTGGGATTTGCATTGTAGGCATCCAGGATGATGTGGTGCCCGTTTTTCTCAATGACCTGTGAACGGTTGTTTTCCGGGATGTAATTCTCGAGGGCTTCCCGAATCTGCCCGGGTGGTACATTGAAATATTTTCCAATGAGTACCGCGGCACAGCAATTGGTAAAATTATAGTTTCCAACCAACCGGGTCCGGACCTCGCATTCTTCAAATTCTAGGGTTACATAAGGATGTGCTCCTACCAATTTGACTAAATAGTGCGGATGGTTCTCAGAACTATATCCAACCTTTTTAACATAGGTCCCCAGTTTTTCTAGCTGAACGGGGTCATCCGCATTCATGAAAATGGTCCTGTGGTGCGCCATGAGATAGTCATAAAGTTCGCTCTTGCCTCTGATGACACCTTCACGGCTTCCAAACCCTTCCAGATGTGCCATCCCAAAATTGGTGACATACCCGAAATCTGGTTGAGCCAGGTCACTTAAAAAAGCAATTTCCTTTTCATGGTTGGCACCCATTTCCACGATGGCAAGTTCCGTGTCAGGGCGGATGGAGAGGAGTGTTAGCGGAACACCAATATGATTGTTGAGATTGCCCTTTGTGGCAATGGTGCGGTACCTCCTGGACAGTACAGCCTCGATGAGTTCTTTCGTGGTTGTCTTGCCATTGCTTCCGGTAAGGGCTATTACTTTGGCGCTGCAATAATTTCTGTGGTAGGTTGCCAGGTTCTGGAGTACCTCCAGGACATTGTCTACCAGAATGATTTGTTCAGAGACGGCATATTTTTCTTCCTCGATGACCGCATAGGCGGCCCCCCTGTTTAAAGCTTCTTCCGCGAAAGCATTGCCGTTAAAATTCGGTCCCTTTAACGCAAAAAAAATAGAATCAGGCCGAATGTTCCGGGTATCCGTACAGGCCAATCCATGTTCGATAAATCGACGGTGTAATTCTTTTATCGTCATTCGTAACTTTAGTGCGGTATGCTGGTTGCCAAAATGTGATGGCGAATCCAGCGAATAAAGTTACTGGTTTTAAACTTCATATTAAAGAAAACAGCGCCCCGCCTAAAGAAAGGGCGCCGTTCTGCATATCCTGATACTTTTGACGATTGGTCAAAAGCAAACCCCGTGGATATCCTAAAAATTAATGTCCGTAATACTATATATTTAACCGCGAAAAAGACCTGTGAAAACCCATGAGCTGCAATCATTCAAAATGACCTCCAGCCTCCCTGGGAACTTCCATGTACGCCTCCTAAACTGCCCTGCCGTTTTTATGTAATTTGGGGATGTATTCGCGGACATTGCCAAACTCCTTCGGGTTAAGATGGTGCATTATCTTGTTATGGTTGCCATCAATTACTATATAGAGAAGGATTATTCTTACGAAATATTGGGTAACCTCGATGAATGGTCAATTTTTCAGTTAAAATACCTAATTGGAACAGGGACTATAGGGTGAAATGCTGATTTTTCAGATAAAAGGGAGAGGGCAGGGCGCTATCCGTCGTCTGGGATCTATAAGATGGCCTGAGCGTCCTGCGGATGGATACGCCATGGGGCCGGTTGCAAAACAAGTGTGTGCCTATTTCCCAATGCATGTCCCGCGCTAACCTTTTTACATAAAAAAACCCCGACGGAATCGTCGGGGCTCAATCTCTTATATATGATGTTCCGTATTATTTGGCCTTCTTGCCTCTTACGGTTTTGTTCTTTGTTTTGGCTTTTGAACCAACCCTGGACATGGCACATCTGAATCCGATGTAATCTGTCGCCATATACTGCGGTAAGTACCTGCGCTGGGCAGGATCCAACCAATAAGCCCGGTCTCTCCATGATCCTCCTTTAAACACGCGTACTTCATCATTGATCAGCGTAGTTCTGCTATTCGATTTGTCGTACTGACGAATTAATTTCCCCAGGGAATCGCGCTCCACTTTGTGTTTTGGCGAATCGTACATTTTTCGGGAACGGGAATCATCTTCCTCTGCAAACCTGTCGAAAAATCTTGAAGAACCTGGATCACCATCCCGGTAGCCCCGGTTGTCACTGCTCGAAAAATTAGTTCGCAGATAGGTTTCCTGTTCATCAACCGGGACCATTTTTATTTCCCCTGGCAGGTTGATGGCCACTACCTTACCATTTGGCAGGGTGTCAAAAATGATGCTGTCTCTCAGAATGTTGACCTTACCGTCTTCTCCAATAGCCGTTTTCATATAGATATTTCCTCTGTAATAGTTGAAATCGCTTATTTCATCATCTACGATAGGCCTGTACACATCCGCTACCCATTCTGCAACATTTCCGGCCATGTCATATAGTCCCAGGTCATTGGGTTTGTATGACTTCACCTCTGCGGTGATGTCGGCCCCATCGTCTGACCAGCCCGCTATTCCGCCATAGTCTCCTTTTCCTTGTTTGAAGTTGGCTAATTGGTCACCCCGGCCCACGCGTTGCCCGTTCCTGGTATAGTCGCCTTCCCACGGATATTTTTTTCTTCCCCTGTAGTTATTGTATTCCCTTGTACCCTGAAGCGCTGCTGCGGCGTACTCCCATTCCGTTTCCGTTGGGAGCCTGTACTCTGGCATGATAATACCACTGCTACGCTTGGCAAAGGTAGATACTGAATCTTTTTTCTTCTTTCCCTGCAGGGAGTCTATTTGACCATTGTAAACAGATTCCGGACGGTTGAGA
>DATGCB010000333.1:0-5242 GCA_035312365.1 Eudoraea sp.
GGGTAACTTTTGGATCCAGGCTATTTTTAAAAGAGCAATATTGTATGATCTTTTGCACATGTGCAATAATATTGTCATCTACGGCGATGTCTTTTAAAAATGCCGCAGCAACCCCCGGGCCGATGGTCTCATCACCCCCGTGAAATTTTGCATCCGCAATATCGTGCAACAGGGCACCCAGGCTAACCACAAGAATATGTACATCCTCATGCCTGGCGATTAGCATTGTATTCCTGAAAACACGCTGTATATGAAACCAATCGTGCCCCCCTTCGGCCCCCTTGAGTCTATCCTTTACAAAGGCAATTGTTTTCTCTACAATTTCCGCGTCGTTCATGTATTTACGATAATGTGATCGGTGATTTGTATCACGATGGCCGCGATCGACACTTCCGGATCACCTGAATTTTCAATGGGGGGATGTACCTGAAAAGTAAGGTGGTTGCCAATACCATAGGGGAATTTACCATATCGCAACATTTTCCAGGAGTTGTTAATGCTCAGAGGTACCAGTAGTGCCGATGGTGCTTTCTTCATCAACACCTTTAACCCCGTGGTTTGAAATTCTTTGGGATGGCCGGTCCTGCTGCGCGTTCCCTCGGGAAAAATTACGGCACTGCGGTTGTGTGTTTCAATATACCTCCCAAGATTTGCAATTTCCGTAAGTGCCTGCCTGCTGTCTTTCCGGTCTATTAGAATGGAGCCGCCATGCCTTAAATTATAAGAAACGCTTGGAATGCCTTTGCCTAGTTCCTTTTTGGCAACGAATTTTGGATGATGCCGCCGCATAAACCAGATTATAGGGGGGATATCATTCATGCTCTGATGGTTGGCAACTATAATGAGTGGCCGGTCTTTTGGAAGGGTATGCGGATTGTTGAAGGTGTACCATGTACCAAGGATATGAGTACAGCGCAGCAATATCAGATTCAGAATACCAACACTTCGTACATGGGCTGCATAACCAAAAACGTTGTGGCAGATCCATTGAACAGGATGAAAAATGACCAGGGTTATCCCAAAAAATATGAAGTACAATACCGTTAAAGGATAAGCCAGAATTTTTTGCATACCGCTAAAATAAACCAGACCTGTCAGGATTTCAAAACCTGACAGGTCTTTTTTAAAGGGGTCTCATAACGATGCCCGATTATCTCATCAACGGTGAAAATCCCCGTAGCCTTAATTAACAAAATTCGTTATAGGCTTCAGTTAGGTTCTCCGCAATCAACTCGGCCGGCCGGCCTTCAATATGATGACGCTCGATCATATGGACCAATTCACCATCCTTAAAAAGGGCCATACTGGGCGAAGAAGGAGGGAATGGTACCATAAGGTTCCGGGCAGCGTCCACGGCTTCCGTATCTACCCCGGCGAATACTGTGATCAAGTGATCGGGCCTTTTCCCGTTCTGTAAACTCAACTTGGCTGCGGGGCGTGCATTGGCTGCAGCGCAACCACAGACAGAATTAACCACTACAAGCGTGGTACCTTCCTTTTTAATGGCATTTTCAACAGCTTTGGCCGTATATAATTCTTCAAACCCGGCGGAGGCCAGGTCTTCTCTCATAGGTTTTACTAATTCTGCAGGATACATAGTCTATTTTTTTCAATTGATTGTACAAAGATAACAAATTGTCGGGCTTTTAGGGTCACCCTTAACGTTTCATTTAGCCGCGGAAGGGTACCTGCCGGTGACAGGCTTTATTTTCAAACCGGACTGCAATTGCCCAATCGCCGGCACTAAGATAACGAACCAGTCCTGACTTCCCTCTTTTTCTACAGTACGCCTTTCCCCCTGCAGTTATTTTATGATTCTATCGTATTCCCCAATATGTAAAATTTAACTGCTGATACACATCCTGTCCCATTCATAATAATTGCTTTCCATACCCTATCTTTGCGAAAATTTTGAATGCTTTATGATCAAGTGGTTTGCCGCTATTCTGGGCTATTTTCTCTTTCGGTTTCCAGGAGCAATAGTAGGGTTTCTTGTTGGCAGTTTTATCGATAATCTCGGGGGCGGGAACGGGACCAGGACCGTCTTTCGGGATATTACCCGAACCTCTGTCTCCCCGGCCGATTTTGAATTGCACCTGCTATCCCTATGTTCCCTGGTGATTAAGGCTGACGGACAAGTGAGCCAGCGCGAATTGGATTATGTCAGGCAATATTTTGTGAGTACCTATGGGAAGGAGAAGGCAAATGCTATTTTCAGAACCTTTAATGAGGTAATTAATAAAAGGGAAATATCGGCACAGCGCATATGTACGTTTCTCAATCAGCGGACCCGCTATGAGGTAAGGTTGCAGTTATTACATTTTTTATTCGGTATTGCCCAGGCCGATGGCAAAGTTAGTTCCCCGGAAATTGATAAAATAAGGGAGATTGCCGGGTATCTTCGGGTGGGGCAAAATGACTTTGAAAGCATCAAGGCCATGTTTATCAAATCCGTTGACAACGCCTACAAAATCCTCGAAATAGGGAAGACCTCCACAGATGATGAGGTTAAGAGGGCTTATAGGACCATGGCAAAAAAATACCATCCGGATCGGGTTATTACAGAAAATGAGGCCATAAAAAAAGGGGCGGAAGAAAAGTTTAAACAGGTGCAAAAGGCCTATGAAGAGATACAGGCGGAACGCGGACTTAAGTTCAATTAAAACTAGGCGGGGCTGTTGAACAGTGGCGCCCCCCATTAATTCTTGAGGAATGCAGGATTTCTGGTTCTATACAGTCTTGGGATTCAACCATGTGGCAGACCCCGGGGCCTATGATCACATTTTGTTCCTGTTCGCTTTGGCAGTTCCCTTTACATTAAAAAGCTGGAAAAACATAGCGATACTGGCGACCATTTTTACAATAACCCATTGCATCTCACTGGCTCTGGGGGTTTATGAAATTATCAGGGTTAATGTTGCGCTCATCGAATTCTTTATTGGCATTACGATCATACTTACTGCGCTTTTCAACATCTTCAGCCTAAAGGTCACAACGGCCTTCCTCAGGTTTTACCTGCAAATCCTGGCCACTGCTTTTTTTGGCCTGATTCACGGGTTTGGTTTTTCGAGTTATTTTAAGATGCTGATGGCCGGAGAAGAGCATCAATCAGGACCACTGCTGGGCTTTGCAACCGGTATAGAGATTTCCCAATTGTGTATCATTCTTTTTATCCTGACCCTGGCCAGCTTTCTGCAAACGCGGTTAAAGGTGCCAAGATCGTATTTTGTGGTTGTTACCTCCTTAATAATTGGATTGATCACAACGGCAATGTTGATAAATACGTTGTCCTGGTGACATATTATTGATTGTTCATGGAAGGCATATTGAATGGTTTCCCATAAAAGCAAAGGGCCCGAATTCTGCGGGATAACGTTTTTAATACAAAATTAACCGTATATGGTTGTAGGGCTTTTTCAAAGCAGGTATCTTAGTGCCTTAGCAGGAAGAAAAGATTCTGCCAGGCCAATAAACATTTAAGTGAAGGAGAGCAAACAGGAAAAATACGACAAGGCATATTTGAGGATGGCGTTCGAATGGGGCAAGTTGTCTTATTGTGAGCGCAGGCAGGTAGGTGCCATCATTGTGAAAGACCGGATGATCATCTCTGACGGCTATAATGGGACGCCCACAGGCTTTGAGAACATCTGTGAAGATGACGAAGGCTATACCAAGTGGTATGTTCTTCACGCAGAAGCAAATGCCATTTCCAAGGTTGCGGCCTCCACCCAGTCCTGTGAAGGCGCCACCCTGTATATTACCTTATCGCCCTGCCGGGAGTGCAGTAAGTTGATTCATCAGTCTGGCATAAAACGTGTAGTGTATCAGGTTGCCTACAAAGATGATTCAGGGTTGAAGTTTTTAGCCAGGGCGGGCGTTGCATTGGAGCATTTACCGGTCATCGGAAGTCTCGTATAGGTCATTCAATTTAATGAAAAGGAGTTATTACATATTGCCTACTATAATTGCCCTCGCTTTGGCATTGGGAATTTTCGTTGGCGGAAAACTTCACTTCAACGACACTCCTGAGAAGCTGTTCACCACCAATTCCAAAAAAGACAAATTAAACCGTCTTATAGATTATATTGACTATGAGTATGTGGACGATATAAATACGGACAGTATTGTAGATGTGACGGTCAATAATATCCTGGACAAATTAGATCCGCATTCGGTCTACATTTCCAAAAGTGAAATGCAGAAGGTCTCTGAAAATATGAAGGGTGATTTTGTGGGGATAGGAATCAGTTTTTATATGGTCAATGATACTATTTCGGTCATCCGGACCATCGAAAGGGGTCCTAGTTATTTAAAGGGGATAAAGTCGGGCGATCGAATACTGGTGGCAGACAAGGATACCCTCTATGGAAAAAATATGCCCAGTGAAGCCGTGGTGAAGAGTCTGAAGGGTAAAATTGGCACTTCCGTAAAACTAAAGGTGTACAGGAAATCGGAAGAAAAGATGTTTACTGTGTCGGTAAAAAGAGATCATATCCCGATTAAAAGTGTTGAATCCTATTTTATGCTAACCCCTGAGATGGGTTTTATTAAGATCAACCGATTTGCGGAAACAACATACAAGGAATTTATGGCCGCCCTCGGTGCGTTGCGAAGGCAGGGTGCCCAGAAGCTTGTGCTTGACCTGCGGGATAACCCCGGTGGTTACCTGGGTATAGCGGAACAGTTGGCAGATGAATTTTTAAAGGAAGGGCAACTGATTCTGTTTACCAAAAATAAGAAAGGGCAGATAGACAAGAGCTATGCCACAAAAAAAGGGACTTTCGAGGATAAACAGGTTTACGTACTTATCAATGAACGCTCGGCTTCCGCCAGCGAAATCATAGCCGGGGCCCTGCAGGACAATGACATCGGTACCATTGTCGGCCGAAGGTCTTTTGGAAAGGGCCTGGTACAAAGAGAAATGGAACTTGGAGACGGATCAGCGGTGCGATTAACGGTTTCCAGGTATTACACCCCGACAGGGCGTTCGATCCAAAAGAATTATGAGAATGGAAGTAAGGATTACTACCAAAAATTTACAGAGCGCTACCACAGTGGTGAATTGATCTCAGTAGACAGTATTAAGGTTACGGATTCTCTGAAGTTCAAAACACCCAGGGGCAAGACGGTTTATGGTGGCGGGGGCATTATCCCGGATGCGTTTGTACCCATTGGCACCAATGAGGAAGAAGCGGTGGAAAGTTTAGACAGCGTGGGGTTTTTATCGCGTTTTATTTTTAAT
>DATGCB010000334.1:0-3626 GCA_035312365.1 Eudoraea sp.
ATCCGCAGAAACCTTGAAAAGTATTGTTACCATACTCATTGCGCTTTTCCTTGTGCATACCAGGGGGCAGGAAGGCATCACCGGGAACGATGCCACGTTGCCGGGTGGGGGCCTCACCATCGCCGAACCTGCTGAGGTAGGTATGGATTCTGCATACATCTTTACCAGGGTGGATTCCATTATGACGGAAGGCATCGTGCAGAAGGCCTTTCCCGGGGCACAGATATTAGTTGCCAGGGAAGGCAAAATCATTTTTCACGAGGCGTACGGATATCATACGTACGACAGTATTACCCGAGTGGGAACAGATAATATTTATGACCTGGCCTCGGTGACCAAGATCATGGGGCCTCTGCCCGCACTGATGAAATTGGTTGATACGGGCAAGCTGGATCTGGACAAACCCTTCAGTACCTATTGGAAACCCTGGCGCAGGAAAAAGGACAAAAGGGACCTGACCCTGAGGGAAATCCTCGCCCATCAGGCCGGTCTGGAACCTTATATTGTCTTTTTAAACAAGGTTATAAAAAACGGCAGGCTTAAAAATCGATTTGTTAGGAAAACCAGAAGTGACCGTTTTCGACTACAGGCCTATGACGGCATCTTTGTAAAAAACCGGTTCAAAAACAAAATGCTCCGGATGATTAGTCGCTCCCATGTTAGTGACGATAAAAAATACAGATATTCCGGCCTGGCGTTCTTAATATTTCCCGACCTCATCACCCAATTAACCGGGAAGCCTTACGCAGACTACCTGCAAGACACCTTCTATACCCCGCTCGGGTGCAAAACCATGGGTTTTAACCCTGAAAAAAAACATCCTCCGGGCATCATTGTTCCTACTGAAAAAGATACTTTATACAGAAAAACCCTTACCAGGGGGTGGGTACACGATGAGAACGCTTCCTTGTTAGGTGGGGTATCGGGCAATGCAGGCCTTTTTAGTGCGGCGGAGGACCTGGCCAAAATGATGCAATTGTACCTGAATTATGGAACCTATGAGGGGAAACGATATATTTCTGAGGCAACCGTAAAGGAATTTATAAAATTACAATACCCGGAAAATGATAACCGGAGAGGCCTGGGTTTTGACAAACCCGTTCTGAATAACTCAGAACTGCCCCTGACGGCAGCCTATCCCGCACCCGAGGCCAGTCCTGAAAGCTTTGGACATAGTGGTTTTACGGGGACTTTCGTATGGGCCGATCCAATAAACCAATTGGTATTTATTTTTCTTTCCAACAGGGTATACCCCAGCCGGATCCAAAGGAATTTGTACACGCTAAACATTCGCACGGCCTTACATCAGGTCTTTTATTCCGGACTTTCGGATGGTAATTAGCCTGTTTTATATCCTAATTTTATTGCTAACTTCGCTTTATAACGTCAAGCAATGGGATTACTTATTTTCTATGCCCTGATATCGGTTATTTTTTCTTTTTTATGCTCTATCCTGGAGGCAGTGCTATTAAGTGTAACCTCAACTTTTATCAATCTGAAAAAAAAACAGGGTAAAGCATATGCCAGGGATCTTGAGATCCTAAAAAAAGATGTGGACAAACCCCTTATTGCCATCCTTACCCTCAATACAATTGCTCATACGGTTGGGGCGATCCTCGTAGGCGTACAGGCGAAAGTAGCATACACGAATTTGTATGGCAGTACTACAAGATCAGTCATGGGCATAGAGTTTACAGAAGAATTGATGGTTGGGGTGGTGTCAACAGTTATGACTTTGCTCATCCTGATCGCCTCTGAGATCATTCCAAAGACCATTGGGGCTACCTTTTGGAGGCAGCTGGCTAATTTTACAGCCATTTCGCTGAACATAATGGTCTGGATTCTTAAGTGGACCGGTGTGCTATGGGTACTGCAGCTATTTACCAGGCTCATTGGAGAAAAAGGGCATCACGGGAGTATCCTGACCAGGGAAGACTTTACAACAATGGCAGACATCGCGCATGAGGAGGGCGTATTCGAAAAATCGGAATCCACCGTAATTAAAAATTTATTGCGGTTCGATGAGGTTGCGGTTAAGGACATTATGACCCCGAGAAGCGTTATGAAAACTGCTTCAGAACTCAGTACGATCCAGGAGTTTTATGAGGCAAATCCAAAAGTTCGCTTTTCAAGGATTCCCATATATGCAGACCGCGTGGACAACATCACCGGATTTGTTTTGAAGGATACCATCCTGGAAGAAATCATTAACAAAAATGGGGAAGACCAGCTCTCTTCCATTCGCCGTAATATCCTGGTTACGGACAGGAACACACCTATTCCCCAATTGTTTGAGATCTTTATCGCCGAGCGCGAGCATATTGCACTTGTTGTGGATGAATACGGCTCTGTCAGTGGCCTTGTGAGCATGGAGGATGTTATTGAAACCCTCTTGGGGCTCGAAATCATGGACGAAAGTGATAATGTTGCTGATCTTCAACAATTGGCCCGTATAAATTGGAAAACCAGGGCTATTCGCCTGGGAATTATTGAAGAAAACTCGGAAATTGAGTAATGGAGACAGTGTATATTAATACTCCTCTGGGGATTGCCCGACTTGCGGGTGATAGCGAAGGCCTGGAAACAATCTCTGTCCTGGATACTGAGGAAATCCCGACCCGGGTCATCCCGGAAGTATTGCAGGAGGCAGTCTGCCAACTGAATGAATATTTTACAGGGGAACGAAAAGAATTTGATCTCAGCCTCAATCCCCTGGGCACCGAATTTCAGAAAAAGGTATGGAAGGCGCTGCAGCAAATTCCCTATGGAAAAACAACTTCGTACCTGCAGCTTACCAAAAATCTTGGGGATCCCAAAGCCATCCGTGCAGTCGCTGCCGCAAACGGTAAAAATCCTCTGTGGATCGTAATCCCATGTCACAGGGTTGTAGGCAGTGACGGCTCTTTAACTGGCTATGCGGGCGGACTTCATCGTAAGAAATGGCTGCTGGACCATGAACAACCCATAACACAACAGTCACTGTTTTAAATTATATATGCCCGTTGGATAAACGGTTCTCCAAAACCACGCTTATCGGACAACATAAGTAGGGGCAAATGGCAAAGTGATATTTCTGAGCAAATCCCCATCCGCTGAAATAATAAGGACTCCACCCTCCAGGACAGTATTTTCCTCTTTTGAATACCCCACAATAAATACCCCCCCGATTTCTTCATACCCCAAAGATGTCAGAGTGATGTTGGTTTGCAACTCGTTTTGGACCTCCTGGACGATGGCAATCATGTCTATGACCTTGCTTTCCATTTTTTGAAAATCATAAACCGCAGGTCCAAAAGGGACCAGGGCCGGCTGTGCGTAAAAATTAAGGTAATACAGCACCCCGTCAATTAAATCCGCATTAAGCGGGCCCGGTGAAAAGAAACGTTTGAGGGAGAAATTTTCCTCACTCTTTTTCTGAAGCGTGGTAAGATCGTATTCTGCGTAGCCGTATTCGACCCCATTGTCACCTGTAATCACCGCCATGTCACCTGTGTCATTTATAAGGAAGGTGGGGGTATCACTTCCAAAATCCAGGGTCTCCAGCACCGTATTCGTAATCGTATTAAGCACCGCAACCCGCTGATTGGCTCTTCCATCCAAATATGGCACCAGCAGCTTGTTTCCGT
>DATGCB010000335.1:0-10703 GCA_035312365.1 Eudoraea sp.
AAGACAAATCGCAGTCCATCCTTGAGGCTCTCAACGATCGGCTCCCCAAGCTTCGGGTTAAGGATTAGTTTTCGGGATATCCGTAAAATGCCTATTAAAGCCACTATTGAAAATGCAAATATGAGGCACATGGACCAGTGGATCCCAATCCAGCTGATGGAAAATCCAGCCAGGGCAGGACCCAGTACCGAGGCCATTTGCCAGGTGGAACTACTCCAGGTGGCCGCATTGGGATATACTTTTTTAGGAACGATCAGCGCTATCAAAGAAAAAATCGTCGGCCCCAGAAATGCCCTGACAATTCCTCCTAGAAAAACTAGAAAATAAATGCTATAAATTACTGTTTCGGTAACCAAATGAGGTGTAAGGTAAGGCGAGCTTAAAATGAAAAGGCCGAGACTTATCATTGAAAACCCGAGAATACATTTGATCAGTAGATTCCTCTTTTCCTTTTGATCAACAATATGCCCTGCAAACAAGGCCATGGAAAGGGCAGGAATGACCTCAACAAGGCCGATGATGCCCAGGGATAAAGGATCTTTTGTCAAAGAATAGACCTGCCACTCAATGACCACAAATTGCATGGACCAGGCAAAAACCATCGCAAAGCGTACTCCTAAAAAAATATTAAATTCTCTAAACCGCAATGCAGCGTATGGATCCATCTTATGAGTTCACAAAAAAATCAGGGTCAAAGTTATTATTAATTACAATTACTTTGAACTTGAATGTAAGAACGTCATGAGTAGCCTCCTTTTGCCTATATTGACGTGATCCTGGATTCAGGAGGGTCGAAGATCCTTCAATTTCAACTGCAAACTGACATTTCCCCGCCAGTTATTCTCTTCCATTGTAAAGACGGCAGAAAACGGTTTCATGCCTGTCACGGTATCCAGCTTATCCCCTAAATTGAAACCGATAGCTCCGACAGGGCCAACCCCTTCCTGGGTTATGGAAAGTTTTAGATGTTTCCCGTCTGCTCCGACCACCTTTGCAGCCCCGGTATCCCTGAGACGCCCCGCCATAAATACAGGGGCCATATTCCCCGGGCCGAAGGGGGCAAACTGATTTAGAATTCGCATTAGCCTGGGAGTTACCTCCTTTACTTTTATCGTAGCATCAATCTTTATTTCCGGTATGAGCAGTGCCGGATCAATGGTCTCTGAAACCACTCTCTCGAAATTATTCTTAAACGCACTGTATTTCTCTTCCAGAAGGGTGAGTCCGGCCGCGTATTTATGACCTCCGAACTGCTCAATATGTTCTGAACAACCCTGAAGTGCATTGTAGACGTCAAATCCTTTTACAGATCTAGCTGATGCTGCCAGCTTATCCCCGCTTTTTGTAAACACCAGTGTTGGGCGGTAATAGGTCTCGGTAAGCCTGGAAGCTACGATACCTATAACCCCCTTATGCCAGGAATCTTTATAAACCACGGAAGTAAATTTTCCTTCTTCCTGGTTTTGCCGGATCTGTGCCAGTGCTTCCAGGGTAATTTCCTTATCCAGCCCTTTGCGGTCTGTATTGAACTTTTCAACGGCAGCCGCACACCTTTCCGCCTCTGCCATATTGGTTTCGGTAAGCAGGTTTACCGCATGTTGCCCGTGTTCCATACGCCCTGCCGCATTTATTCGGGGGGCAATAATAAATACGACATCGGTAATGTCTAAGGCACCTTTGTTGATTTGCCTGATGATTGCCTTAAATCCCATTCTGGGGTGGGTATTCATCACTTTCAAACCAAAATAGGCCAGTACCCGGTTCTCCCCGGTAATAGGGACAATATCCGCTCCAATGGCAGTAGCAACCAGATCCAGGAACGGAATTAAATCGTCGATGGTCGCTCCCTTTTTTGAAGCCAGTGCCTGAACCAGTTTAAATCCGATCCCACATCCGCAAAGTTCATCGTAGGGATAGCTGCAGTCCTCCCTTTTAGGGTCCAGGATCGCTACCGCCTCCGGTAATTGACCCCCGGGCCTGTGGTGATCGCAAATGATGACATCGATCCCCTTATTTTTAGCATATGCTACCTGTTCAATGGCCTTTACACCACAATCCAGGGTTATAACCAGCGAAAAATCATTGTCTTCAGCAAAATCAATGCCCTGAAGAGAAACCCCATAACCTTCCGTATACCGGTCGGGGATATAGGTAGCAACCCTGGGGTAATCCCTCATGAGATAGGAAGAAACAAGTGCCACCGCAGTTGTTCCATCCACATCATAATCTCCGTAAACCAGAATATTTTCATCGTTGGTAATTGCGCTTTCGATCCTGCTTACGGCTATTTCCATGTCCTTCATTAAAAAAGGATCGTGGAGATCGGATAATTGAGGCCTGAAAAACTCCCTGGCCTCCTCATAGGTAGTAATGCCCCGTTGCAGGAGCAACTGGGCGATCAAGCCGTCTACTTTGAGGGATGCTGCAAGGGCTTTTATGTGTGACTGCCCGGGGATTGGTTTTAATGTCCAGCGCATGGGTGATTAATGTTCGGGTTCAAATGCATTTTCACGTTTATTTATCAGGTTCAAAATGAATTAAATTCTTCCCATTCTTTGTTAAAGCTGCCATCATTCTAATCAGTTGCTCAACGCCATACAATTAAAATTCCTGTTTCATTTAAACACGAGCCGGAGCTTTCCAAAATTAAGGGTGCTTTGCGCAATATAAATGCAGGAAAAACAAGGATTTAATGCCCGTCAGCCACGGTGAAAAAACGTTTTAATTTCCAGTTTTGCGAACCTGCGGAACATTTCCATGACCCCGCAATATTTTTCAACAGAGAGGTCAATGGCCCGCTGCAGTTTTTCTTCCTTTAAATTTTTGCCGTAAAAATGAAATTCTATGATCACCGAATCGTAGTACTTCGGGTGTTCATCCGTAAGATTCGCAATGGTCTCAATGGTAAATTCATCGACCTCCAGTTTCATTTTCCTGATCAGCAAAGCTACATCCAGGCCCGTACAGCCGGCGAGGCCGGAAAGCATCAAGGCTTTCGGGCGCAGGCCTTTGCCCTCGCCCCCGTCATCCGGGCTGGCATCAATGGTTAATTTCAATCCGGACGGGTTATTGCTCTCAAAGGCCATATTGCCCAGCCATTTGGTAGTGATATGATTTGTTGTGCCCATAAAATTTCGTTTCTTGTAAGGAAAACAATTTGATCCCGCCTTGCTGCGGGATGAATTCAGCTGTAAGGTTTGAACGATTTACACCCGGTAAATTGTCAAAACAGCCCGCGCTAAAAATACGATAAAAAATAGCACTATGCCCTTGGTACCACCCCTTGATCCCAACCATGATTCCGAGACAAAAAAATTGGCTGAATTTTTTAACGAGACATTGGGGTTCTGCCCTAATTCTGTACTTACCATGCAACACCGACCGGGGATCTCCAAAGCGTTTATCCATCTCAACAAGGCTGTCATGGCCAACCAGGGCAGCGTGACATCGGCACTAAAAAGAATGATCGCCTGGGTAAGCAGTAATTCGACCGGTTGCCGGTATTGCCAGGCTCATGCCATACGCGCGGCCGAACGCTACGGAGCGGAACAGGAGCAACTGGACAATATTTGGGAATATCGCACCCACCCGGCATTCACAGAGGCGGAACGTGCCGCTCTCGACTTTTCCCTGGCCGCCTCCCAAATCCCGAATGGGGTCGACTCTGAAATCAGGGAACGCCTGTACAAACACTGGAATGAGGGTGAAATCGTAGAAATGCTCGGGGTAATCTCCCTCTTCGGATACTTAAACCGATGGAACGATTCAATGGGCACCAGTATAGAAGACGGCGCAGTGGATAGTGGGAAGCGATATCTTGAAAAATACGGCTGGGTGACCGGGAAACACAGGTGAACAACTGACAAAAACGATTATCAACTAACAGGTATCGGTCAGCGCATTGCAGAAAGAAGGGATCAACGAGCCACAGGCAGTATGGAGCAGATAAACACTTAAAATGGAAAATGAAGATTGAAGGTCAGATAGTGGATATTCGAGCCAGGCGGATTTATCCGGGTGAAATCACGGTTGCCGATGGGCATATTGTTTCTCTGATCGAAAAGGAAAATACGGTACCGCAATTTATTCTCCCGGGTTTTATTGACGCCCATATCCATATTGAAAGTTCTATGCTGGTGCCTTCAGAATTTGCCCGGTTGGCTGTCTGCCACGGGACGGTGGCGACCGTCTCGGATCCCCATGAAATAGCGAACGTTCTGGGGGTTGAAGGGATAGAATTTATGATTGAAAACGGACGAAAAGCCCCTTTAAAATTTCACTTCGGAGCCCCGTCCTGCGTGCCTGCAACCAATTTTGAAACTTCTGGTGCGGTGATCAATGCAGATGGTGTTAAAACCCTTTTGGCCTCCCCTGATATTTATTATCTGGCCGAAATGATGAACTACCCTGGAATTCTTTCAGGAGACAAAGAGGTCCACGATAAATTACAGGCTGCCAAATCCATAAATAAACCCATCGACGGCCACGCCCCCGGATTGCGAGGGAATGAGGCAAAAAAATATGTGGAATCCGGCATTACTACGGATCACGAATGCTTTACCTATGAGGAGGCTATGGAAAAACTGGGATTGGGAATGAAAGTGATTATCCGTGAAGGCAGTGCTGCAAAGAACTTTAATGCACTTATTTCCCTCCTTCCTGAACATTTCGAAAATTTAATGTTCTGTTCAGATGACAAACATCCGGATGATTTGGTTGAAGGGCATATTGACCAGCTTTGCAAAAGGGCGGTAGGCAGGGGTATTGACCTCTTTAAAGTGCTTCAGGTTGCATGCATCAATCCGGTACATCATTACAGGATGCGGGTTGGCCTGATGCGTGAAGGCGACCCGGCCGATTTTATTATTGTCGAAAACCTCCGGGATTTTAAGGTGTTACAGACCTATATCGAGGGGGTACTGGTGGCCCGGAATGGGGAATCCCTTGTTCCCTCCGTTCCCTTTCGCACCCCCAACCGTTTTAATACAAAAGAAAAAAAAGTCTCTGACTTTTACCTGCCTGCCACTGCAAACAACGTGAGGATCATTGAAGCCCTGGATGGGGAATTGATCACGAATGAACTGTTGGGAACAGCACATCTCGAAGCTGGCAGACTTGTTTCCGATGTAACTAACGACACCCTTAAGATCACCGTTGTGAACCGGTATGAAAACCGCCCCCCGGCGATTGCCTTTGTCAAAAATTTTGGATTAAAAAATGGCGCTATCGCGAGCTCGGTAGCCCATGATTCGCATAACATTATCGCTGTGGGGGTATCCGATGCCATGCTAAGTAAGGCAGTAAACCTGCTTATTAAAAATAGCGGAGGCATTTGCGCCGTAGATGAAGCTTCCCAAAAGGTACTTGCTTTACCGGTAGCCGGGATCATGAGTGCCCGGAATGGTTGGGATACCGCCAGGAGTTACCAAGTAATTGATGCCATGGCAAAAGAGCTTGGCTGTACCCTTAAAGCACCTTTTATGACCCTTTCTTTTATGGCATTACTCGTTATTCCTGATCTGAAACTTTCCGATAAAGGGCTCTTTAGCGGGAAGAAATTTCATTTTGTAACCTTACAATAGTGATTTATTGCACGCCAAGAACCTCCGAAACCCTTTGTTGAAGTTCCGGCAGTACTTCCTGGGTAAACCACGGGTTTTTTGACAGCCAAAATCGATTTCTGGGCGAAGGGTGCGGCAAGGGAAAATAGGCTGGTAAATGATCCTGGTACGCCTTCACGGTTTCCGTAAGATTTTTCCCGGTTCTTCCTTTCAAATAATAGTTTTGAGCATAGGTTCCTATTAAAATGCATATCTGCAGCCCGGACATTGACTTGAGTAAGTCCTCATGCCAGAGCGGGGCACATTCGGGACGTGGCGGCAGGTCTCCGGATTTCCCTTTCCCGGGATAGCAAAACCCCATGGGGACGAGCGCTATCTTTTTTTTATTATAAAAGTCCTCATCCGATACACCAAGCCATTTTCGCAATTGCCGGCCACTGAGATCATCCCATGGAATTCCCGTATTGTGGACTTTGATTCCCGGTGCCTGCCCGATAATTACAATTCTGGCATCTGGATCAGCGGCAACCACTGGTCGTGGACCTAAGGGTAAATGAGCTTTACAGACTTTACATCCCCGTATTTCAGCAAGCAAGTTTTTCATTTAATTCCCGCTACGACTAAAACGAATTCACCTTTGGGTGGCTGGTTTGTAAAATGCTCCAGTACTTCGGCCAGGGTACCCCGTATGGTCTCCTCATACATTTTAGTCAATTCTCTCGACACTGAAATGGGCCGGTTTTCACCAAAAAATTCCACAAATTGAGTGAGCGTTTTCACCAGTTTATAAGGGGATTCATAAAATATCATCGTGCGGTGTTCACCGGCCAATTGCGTTAACCTGGTATGCCGTCCCTTCTTTACGGGGAGAAAACCTTCAAATACAAAACGGTCGTTGGGCAAACCGCTGTTCACCAGCGCAGGTACAAAGGCTGTTGGTCCGGGCAGGCATTCCACCGGAATATCGTCTTCAACACAGGCCCTGGTCAGCAAAAACCCGGGATCCGATATGGCCGGGGTGCCCGCATCCGAGATCAGTGCAATGACCTCCCCTTGTTTCATTCGGTTCACGATCCCCTTCACCGTTTTGTGTTCATTGTGCATATGATGACTTTGCATGGGGGTACTAATATCAAGGTGATTCAGAAGTTTTCGGCTGGTCCTCGTATCTTCTGCCAAAATAAGATCCACTTCCCTGAGAACCCGTACAGCCCGTAGAGTAATATCTTCCAAATTGCCGATAGGGGTTGGTACAACATATAATTTACCCATGAGCTTTTGTGTAAGGTCTGACCTTTTTTCCACTGAAATAGGATACAATGGTAGCAAGCAGGGCTAAGAGAGAGAGAAGATAGCCGCTTCCGTCTGTGAGGTAATGAGCAAAAAATGCCAGTAAGGTGTTAAAAAAGAAGCCGGCATATGCCCATTCTTTCAGGAACCCGGAGAAATTTCCCCAGATTGCAGCGAGTCCCAGAATTTTTGCAATAGCCAACGGATATACGAGATAGGAAGGATATCCGAAGTAAACAAAGCGTCCCGCAATACCCTCGTGGTTGAAAAAATAGTGGTACACCGAAAAAAGTATGATCGCCGTAAGGAGAGAGGTGGCTATCCAATATAAGGTCTTTGGTGCATTCACGTCACTTTTCCTGTCTGAATTCTAAAGGTAATAAAATAACGAACCCTATTGAAGTTTTAGTCAAATCTTCGGGTGATCAGTGACATGAACCGTTTTTCGTATTCCTCTTTCCCCTCCCATTGGTTGTGGTCTGGTTTCACCATATTTTCAATAAAGGCAATGGAACGTTCCTCTGTATCTATGGTGTTTAATTGGGAAATAACCCGGTTGAAATCTTCGGTGCTATTGTTAAAAAGGTGTTTTACAAAGGCCAGCCGGTCATTTAAGCCTACCGTAAGATCTCTTTTGATAAGTTTATCGTTCAGGGATTTTGCCTTGGGGGGGTCCTTATACCCATTTTTTATTTCGGGAGCAACTACCTCCTTATCATTTTTAATAAGTTCGGGCTTGGCAACGAACTCGGTAAAAACCTGCTCCACTTCAGCAGCCGTTGGCATTTCCGAAACCATGTCCTTAATGGTATCCATTCCGGGTCTTATGATATCTTCCTCGTGTGGATTGCTTTCGGGAACCGATTTATTCTCGTTCATTACAGCATTCGCCATCTTCTCAAATTTCTCCGCTATTACGTTTTTGGATACATCAATCTCAATGTCGTTCAATTTCTCTTCTATAAATTTCAGTACGGCCAGCTTTTCGTAGAGGATTTTTGCCCTTTCGTACAAGTCGGGAATCTCACTTAACCCACGCGAGGTTATAATGTCTGTCGACATCTTAACCAATTCCTCTTTTAATTTTCGTTTCATTTGATTTTTTTTAGCGCTGTTTCAATGGTCATCGGCCATCTTTGAAATGATCAGCCAATGATCGGGATCATTCGCTATGATTGCCCGTTATACCAACCAACCGTCTTTTTGCCTGATCACCCCCGCAAAGGTGTATCTTTTTTAATACTTTTATACCTGGGTATTAGTAAAAACGAAGAAACCTTTATGTTTCGTCTAAAATTACAAAATGTTTCTCGAAAACACTGTTAATCACAAGGAACAATTCGGTTGGATTGAGGTTATAAGCGGGTCTATGTTTTCAGGTAAGACGGAAGAATTGATCCGCAGGTTGAAGCGGGCCAAATTCGCCAGGCAAAAGGTAGAGATATTTAAGCCTATTGTCGATACACGCTACCATGAAGATATGGTGGTGTCCCACGACGAAAACGAAATTCGTTCCACACCGGTACCGGCTGCAGCAAACATCAGGCTCCTGGCGGATGGTTGCGATGTTGTAGGCATAGATGAAGCACAATTCTTTGACGATGAGATTGTAACGGTATGCAATGACCTTGCAAACAGGGGGGTACGTGTGGTTGTTGCAGGACTGGATATGGATTTCAAGGGCAACCCATTTGGTCCTATGCCCGCATTGATGGCTACCGCTGAATATGTAACGAAAGTGCATGCGGTTTGTACAAGGACCGGAAATTTAGCGAATTACAGTTTTAGGAAATCCAATAACGACAACCTGGTGATGTTGGGAGAAACCGAGGAATACGAACCTCTTAGCAGGGCGGCATTTTACAAGGCCATGTTGAAGGAAAAGATAAACAGGATGGAGGTTGAAGTGGAAGAAGTACCTGGGGAAGAAAACACCCGGAACCCAATTAAAAAAAAGTCAATCAGATCCCGATAACCTTCAAATCAGGGCAATATAAAGAAGCGAATGCCTAAAGCAACGGAAACTGTCCTGGAAATCGATCTAAGGGCACTGGAACACAACTTTCTCTACCTCAAGTCAAAAATAAACACTACGACCAAATTTATGGCAGTGGTAAAAGCCTTTGCCTATGGCAGTGACTCCATTAGGATTGCACAAAAACTGGAAGACCTGCACGTTGATTATTTTGCGGTTGCCTATGTCCGTGAGGGCGTGGCCCTCAGAAATGCAGGTATTATAACGCCCATAATGGTATTGCACCCGCAACCTGCCAACTTTAATACCCTGATGGAACGTTGTCTGGAACCCAGCCTGTATTCTCCCAAGGTTTTGCAGGAATTTCTCCAGGCCGCCAAAGAGCAACAACAAAAGTCGTATCCCGTACATTTAAAATTCAATACGGGCCTCAACCGCCTCGGTTTTTGGGAGAATGATGTCAACCATATTGCAAACCGGTTGGAGGGAAGGTCAGAAGTTAAAGTGGTTTCTGTCTTTTCACACCTCGCCGCCTCAGAGGACAGGAAAGAAGAGGAATTCAGCAGGTCCCAGATTGCCAGTTTTACCAGGATCGCCGAAGCCCTGGAAAAAAAATTGAATTTTAGCCCCTTTAAACATCTGTTAAATACGTCTGGCATTATCAATTACCCGGAAGCACAGTTCGCTATGGTTCGAAGTGGCATTGGTCTTTACGGTTATGGGAACGAGGCTGCCATAGACCGCCATCTCATCCCCGTAGCAACGTTAAAAACCATTATTTCACAAATCCATAAAATAGAGCCCGATGAAAGTATCGGTTACAACAGGGCTTATAAGGCAAACGACTACAAAGTTATCGCCACACTTCCGCTGGGCCATGCGGATGGCATAGGCCGGCACTACGGGAAGGGAAAAGGGTATGTTTTTGTCGGAGATAAGAAAGCCCCGATCATCGGGAATGTTTGTATGGATATGATCATGATAGATATCACGGGGATTGATTGCAACGAGGGTGATGAGGTAATTGTTTTCGGACCCGGACATTCTGCTGAAGCACTGGCCTCTTCGGCCAGTACGATCTCCTACGAATTATTAACCGGTATTTCCCTCAGGATCCCAAGAATTATTATCGGGAATTAGCCTGTCGCTTACACCTTGTACTGTTTTTAAAAATTAAGTACCTTAGGTTCGAAGATAGCTAAATATTAACCAATTAAACTTTAAGAGTATGTGGAAAGAATTTAAAGCATTTATAATGACGGGTAACGTAATAGATCTGGCCGTCGCAGTATTATTGGCAGGTGCCGTGGGCCTCGTTGTAAATGGATTTGTCAATGATATTATGATGCCAATCGTAGGTTATTTTACGGGGGGAGTTGATTTTTCAGATATGCAGATTGTGCTGTCGGAAGCGGTCCTGGCTGCCGACGGAAGTGTGGAGAAACCTGCCAGTGCCATACGCTATGGTGCCTGGATCAATACCCTGATCAACCTCATCATTGTTGGTTTTGTTTTGTTCATGATTGTTAAGTCGTACAACAAAGTTCGGCAGCCAGAACCAGAACCCGATCCGGCTCCTTCAGGGCCAACCCAGGAAGAATTATTGGCTGAAATTCGTGATTTATTGAAAAAGTAATACGTTTTATCACCCTTGAAAACCCTAATACCAAAACAAGGGTAGCCGCTACATTACTGTTCATACTTAAAACCGTCAGTGCCTATGTTGAAATAGCCTGACGGTTCTTTTTTGAATTAATGTGACAATCATAACATATTGTTATATTTGTATATTTCTTAATAATTAACTTGTGGGGTTCTGGTTGTTGGGGTACTTTTGCAACTCAAATATGTAGAAAAATGAAAGTAGCAGTTGTTGG
>DATGCB010000336.1:0-5704 GCA_035312365.1 Eudoraea sp.
AACTGGCTGGCAGCCGCATCGCCCCATTCAATGTTCATTTGCTTTTTGGCCTCCAATGCACTTTCCAGAGTGGTAGCGATGATTCCAATGGCGTGGTCGAGCGGGATAATTTTCAGGACCCCCTCCATGGCAGCGATTTCCGGCTCATTTTTTAAAGATGGCCGGGAGCCATGCAATCTGCCTCTTTCCAGGACGCCATAGACCATTTCGGGCAGGCGAATGTCAATGGCAAACCGGGCACTGCCGTCCGCCTTGGCCGGGATATCCGTGCGTGGGATGTCCTGTCCCACAAATCGATATTCTGCGGGGTTTTTAAGGTCTTCTTCAGCGATCTCGGGGAGCTGCTCCGGCATCTGAAGGTAGGGCACAAGTGCTCCGTAGCCCATACGCTTATTTCCTTGGGCATATACCACGGTACCGGAATCCGTGCTTAACTCCTCTACTGGCACATCCCAATGTTTCGCAGCACTGTAAAGCAAGATATATCTTGCCTGTGCCCCCGCTTTTCTCATGATGGGATAATAGCCGGTGGTGACCCTGCTTCCTGCCGAGAGCATTATTTTCCGATCTGGCCCCCAGCCACCTGAACCGTAGATTTCAGATTCCTGAGGTGAAAATTCAACGTTAACCCGGGACCAATCAGCATCCATCTCTTCTGCAAATAATGCGGGCAGGGAGGTCATTGAACCCTGTCCCATCTCGGCAGCAGGATTATAAATGGTAATTTGCCCGTCCCTTGAGAGGAATACCCATGCTGAAATTTTGTGCTTTTCCGGGGCCGGCGGAATTTCTTTTGAATTTGTACAGGAGACCAATTGCGGGAAAATACCGGATGCCCCGATATAGAGCGCCACCCCCCCTGAGGTTTTTAAGAAATGCCTGCGGCTTACGGATGTTGAAATTTGCCTCATTCGTGCTTTTTTATTGTTTAATCGTTTACCAGAATTTGTTCCGTCATCCCATATGTTCCGGTATTTTTACCCCAATGCCCGGGGAGTTAGGTTTTGGGGCCGACGGATTCGGACGCCAGTTCAATGGCCCTGACGATACGCAGATAGGTACCGCACCGGCATAGATTTCCATTCATGTACTTCTTTATTTCTTCCCGCGTAGGGGTAGGATTTTCACGGAGCAGGGCAACAGCCTGCATGATCTGTCCGGACTGGCAATACCCGCATTGCGGAGCCTGGGCATCTACCCATGCTTTTTGCACCGGATGGCTGCCGTCTTCTGATAAACCCTCTATCGTCGTTATTTTCTGGCCATTGGCCAATTTTTCCACTGAAAGCATACAGGATCTCGCGGGATCCCCATCTACGTGAATGGTGCAGGCACCACATTGGGCAATGCCACATCCGTATTTGGTGCCGGTTAACCCCAGGTGTTCGCGCAACACCCAAAGTAAGGCAGTGCCCCCGGCGGTATCAACTTTGTATTTCTCGCCATTTATATCCAGGTTATAGGTTCCCATCCGTATTGTATTATATCTTTATGAAGTTAGGTAAAATCATTTTGAAAGTCAAGGCTTCGACGTTCCTAGCGCACTCCCCGTACATTCATTTCCAGGGTATACACCGAATTCATCGCAGTAATGAACAAGGTTTTCTGATCCTTGCCGCCAAAGGTGACATTGGCGGTCCAATTTTGGGGAACAGGGACGTGGTGGATCTTCTTACCAGTATTATTGAACACGGTTACACCGTCCCCGGTAAGGTATACATTCCCCTGGCTATCCAGGGTCATGCCGTCGGATCCCATTTCGCAAAAAACCGTTTTATGACTAAGACGCCCGTCAGCCTCAATGTCAAAGGAATACGTTTTTTTATCCCCAATATCCGCTATGTACAGTGTTTTGCCATCCGGGCTCCCTATGATGCCGTTTGGCTGAACAAAGTCGTCACCCACAACGCTGAGTTCACCCAGGTCAGGACTCAGGTAATAGACCTGTTGTTTTTTCTGCTCACCCCGTGTTCGCGACCAGTACGGACGCTGGTAATACGGATCGGTAAAATAAATACCGCCCCCGGGGTCTACCCAAAGGTCATTGGGCCCATTTAATTTTTTTCCGTCAAATTCGTCGAGGAGTACCGTAACATTTTTATCCGGGTCAATACGCCAGAGTTCAAATTTCTGATCAGCGGCAGCCAACAGGTTCCCTTCGTGGTCAAAATAAAGTCCGTTCGCCCGCCCGGCCGGTTGCATATACGTGTTTATGGAACCATCCGCACAGGACCATTTTAATATCCGGTTATTGGGCTGGTCTGTAAAATATACGTTGCCGGCCTTATCAACTGCAGGGCCTTCAGTGAACTCATAGTCCGAAGACAACAACGTAAGTTCCGCGCCTTCGGCTGTAAGCTTAGTCGCCTGGGAATAGCATTGGGTATGGAGGGCCAGGAGGAGGGCAAATGGCATATGGAAGGAAAACAGGCATCGGGTTTTCATCGGAAGATCTTTTAAGGAAGCTTAAATTGGTTTGAATTTATTTAAAACGTACTTTTAAAAATATGAATTAATCATCTCCTAACTACCTAATGATCATTTTTTATGGATTTTCGATACAAAGTACTCTTTATTTTTGCAGCATTACTGATCTTCGCTTCTTGCGGGCGGGAAAAAAAAGCAGCCTCTGGCGAGGTTTCGCTTAAGTTAAGTGAGGATAACGCCGGCCTTACGCTGCCAGCGGGTTTTCGAGCGTTAAAGGTGGCAGACTCACTTGGTAAGCCCCGGCATATTGCAGTTACCGGGAACGGTGGAATTTACGTTAAACTCAGGCAAGCTGTGGCAGGCCACAGCATCCTCTACCTGGAGGACAAGGACGGGGATGGAGTTGCTGATTCCAGTTTTGGGTTCGGAGATTACGGCGGAACAGGAATTTACTTAGGGGAGGACCACCTGTATGCCAGTTCCGATGAGCAGATCTTTCGTTACCCTCTTGACGATCTTGGAAATGTTTCCGAGACCGCAATGCCCGATACGGTGGTCACAGGGCTGATCGCCCGCAGATCGCATGCCACCAAATCCTTTACACTTGACGACTCGGGCAATATTTATGTAAATATTGGCGCTTATTCCAACGCCTGCCAGGAAGAAGACAGGACGCTGGGTTCTCCCGCTATGGTGCCCTGCAAAATCCTGGATTCGGCGGGGGGTATCTGGAGGTTCAGGACCGACAAGCTAATGCAATCCTACGGAGACGGAATCCGGTATGCTACCGGATTGAGGAATGTCGTGGGTCTCGACTGGAACAGTAAAATCAACAAATTGTTTGTCACGCAACACGGCAGGGATCTGCTGACTACCCTTTTCCCCGATCTATATGACCAGGTAGCTTCTGCCATACTGCCGGCAGAAACCATGTATATGCTTGAAGAGGGCGATGATGCAGGCTGGCCCTATATCTACTATGATCAACTTCAGGAAAAGAAAATATTATCTCCGGAATACGGAGGTGACACTAAAAAGACTGCAGGGGAAGACGCCATAGACCCTGTAGTTGCGTTTCCGGGCCACCTCGCTCCCAATGCGCTCCTTTTTTACACGGGGGATATGTTCCCTGAGGTATATAAAAATGGCGCTTTTATTGCCTTCCACGGTTCCTGGAACCGGGCACCTGAAAAACAAGCCGGATATCTGGTGGCCTTTGTTCCTTTTAAAAATGGAAAACCAAGTGGTGACTGGGAGGTATTTGCAGATGGTTTTGCGGGAGTCGAAGAAATTAATACCCCGGAGGAGGCGGCCCACAGGCCCACGGGTCTGGCCCAGGGGCCGGATGGTTCCCTCTATGTTTCAGATGATGCGGGAGGCACCATTTTCAGGATCGTTTATACCGGAAAATAACCCCGATGACTTTTGGAAAAAGAAACGGATAGCCCTATTCTGACATACCTCATGGTGGTGATCCTGGGCGTATTATTTTTACATAGTTGTAGGGAGTCGGGTAGGGAAAAAAACGGCGATGGGAAAAGTGTAATTAAAGACTCCATACCCGCTTTTAAATCAGCTGCTGAAGGTTTGCCGGACTATTTGGTTGAAGGGGAGAAAGTATACAGGCAACATTGTCTGGTCTGCCATCAGGCCGGGGGCGGGGGAGTTCCGGGTTTGAATCCTCCCTTAAAAGGAACCAGTTATGTTACCGGGGACACTAACACTTTGCTTTCCATTGTAATCAACGGTTCCAATGAGGGGCTGGTGGTGCATGGATCCACATATTCAAATGCAATGCCGGCATTTAAGGCATTGAGTGATAAGGATATTGCGCAAGTAACTTCCTATATCAGGCAAAGTTTTGGGAATTCTGCCGAGCCGATCACTGCGCTGGAAGTTTCGGCCTTCAGGTCAAAAACCCCCTGATGGATCCAACAGGTGGCCGGAGCCCTGTTTCTTAAGGGACTGGCCGCAATACAACCCTGAATGCTATGAAGATTTTGCCTTACTTCCCCTCCCATCCCGGGCCGCGGGCCACCCTCCCGGGCAGGGCCCCGGTGTGTTCACCGTCTTTGATCACCACGCTGCCGTTCACCAGCACGTATTTCATCCCGGTGGCATATTGGTGTGGTTGATCAAAGGTGGCATTGTCCCTTATTTTATCCGCATCAAAGAGTACCACATCTGCAAAGAACCCTTCCTTAAGCACCCCCCGGTCCTTTATTTTTAGATTACCGGCAGGTAACGCAGTTAATTTATAAATGGCCTCTTCCAAAGTAATGACCCCTTCCTCCCGCACGTAATGGCCCAGAAGCCTTGCAAAAGAGCCATAGGCCCTGGGGTGGGTACTCTGTTCCAGGAATACACCCTCATTGGTATAGGATCCGGCATCGGAACAAATGGCCATATAGGGCAGTGCCAGTTTCTTTTTGATATTGTCTTCAGACATGGAGAAATACACCACCTGGATACGGCTGTCATCCTCGTAAATGAGATCGGCCACGGTTTCATCGGCGGGTTTGTTTCGCTCACCGGCCACCTCGGCCAGTGTTTTTCCGATTAGATGGCGCATCTCCTTGTTTTTAAACCCGACGAGCAAAATTTTCTCCGGAGGTACGTGGAACTCGATTTCTGAAATCATGGCCTTCCGCTTTTCCGGCCGGGCCATTAGTTCAATGGTCTTGCTATGTCCACCCTCCTTGGCCCAGGAGGGCAACAATATATTGAGTCCGGTGGAACTTGCATTGTACATATACATGTCTGTTGTGACCTCTAATCCGTCTTTCCGGGCATGGTTGATCAAAGCAATGGCGCTATCCAGCAAATGCCAGTTTTCCGTGCCTGAAGCCTTAAAATGATATATTTCAGAACGGATATCAGCTTCCCGGGCAATCCTGATCAATTCCTGTACCGCTTCCAGCAGGTTTTCTTCTTCATCCCGGATATGGGAAATATACATCCCATCATAGGTTGATACCACCTTGGCCAGTTCGATAATTTCTTCGGTCCCGGCATGACCGCTTGGTACGTAGATCAGTGAGGTGGAGAGGCCTACCGCCCCTTCCTCCATGGCCTGTTGTGTAAGCTCTTTCATCTTGTTGAGTTCCTGCCCCGTGGGTTCCCTGTTTTCATAGCCCATAACATACTCCCGCAGGGTGCCATTGCCAACGAAAGAAGCAATATTTGTTGCCACGCCCTTCAGTTCCAAAAACTCCAGGTATTCCCCCAACGTTGTCCAGGGGATATCGTAGGTAATATGTTGCTGCCCTGCCTTCAT
>DATGCB010000337.1:0-8251 GCA_035312365.1 Eudoraea sp.
TCCCGGTGGCCTTAAAAGTTCCGGAATACCTCCCTTCAACAATGACGGTATCCCCTGCATCATAAAAAGTTTTCGGGTGTACCGCAAAGCCGTCCCATTCTACGCCCAAACGCGCAAAGAGTTGGTTCAATACCCCATCCGGGCCCACAATAGCTTCCCCGCCGGGCATATACGGATTTCCTTCGGCTTCATGCCATTTAATTCCGGGATCCATGGCCCCCAGTACGGCGGGTACATCTCCCCTGCCAAATGCCTCGTAGGCATTCTTAATTACGTCTACATTACTCATGAGAATTGCTTTTTAAAAGGTTGATAAAAAATTGAACTGCCGGCCTTTCCGATCCAGGTATTCTCAAAAATTCCATGGGCGGTAAGAACCGGTAAAAGCGGGAGGAATAATCGTTTCATAAGGTAATACATTTATAAAAGACCACAAAGCAAAATAAATCTTTCCTATTTTTAATAAAACATAAAAGAGGCTAAAAATCACAATCCAACTGGCTCCGGTCCAACAAAGGCTTATGAAAATAAGAGATTCGCTATTTGCCATGTTTTTCCTGGTCATCACCGCAATGCTTGGTTCAGGTTGCCGTCTGGATCAAAACGGTACCCAAAGCGACCTTGGCTGCGAGCAGAAAGTCAGGCAACAGGCACAAAATTTTTTTGAGACCTTTGCAGCGCGCTCCGATTGGGATAGATTTTGTTCTTTTTACAGGGAGGATGTGAAGTTCAGGGATATCGTGCTTCAGATAGACCTGGACAGCCTCTGGAAATTTAAACGATTTTATAAATGGGATGAAGAAAGGGACAGGTTTAAAAAATTATCCCCCGAACAGGAACATCTGGCTTTGGAATCCCTAGTGGTAGAGGGTAATACGGCTGTGGGCAGGGGACATTTGAACCCCTTCTATTATGACGGAACCCTCATAGATACCAACTGGGGAATGGAATTCACTATCTGGTTGTATTTTGATGATGATTTAAAAATTACAGAGCAGCACGACTGGTTTGAATATGACCCCTACACCCTGGAAGCTGTGATAAAAGATGCAGGGAGCACGGGTTTGAGGCCATCCCGGCCTGGTTGGATCTATCGGGGGAAGAATAAGATATTGGTATGAAAAATTCACTTTTGGTCCTCTTTTTAATGTACAATCTCACTTCGTGCTCCCAGGCTTACGACATTGCGGGGGTGTATACAGCTAAATACGGGTTGATACAATACCAGCTTACATTGCATGGCGATCGTACTTTTATTTTTAATTCCTATAACAAATACAATGCAGGGACCCCTCCAGAACCAAGCATTAGTGGGAGAGGAACCTGGGAAGCTAAAAAAAACATGATCCTGTTCGCAACAGATCCGGAGCAGGATCTGGATCATACGTATCGTTTAATTTTTAATAATTCCAGGGCAATGTTAAAAAGGGAATCCCCGGAAAATCAGGCGGACGATACCGTGGTGAACAGACTTACATTCCTGGAGTCCGACATTTTTTGGGTAAAGGGAATTGAACTGGTTAAGAAAAAATAATGAACCTGAAAAAATATGTACCGGGGGCAACATTGACAACTTTGCGAAAAACCAGGAAGGCCGATCGCCATACAATGGTTTAATATAATGCGGGCAGGAGTTACGTGGTGAAAGAGAAATCTATAGGGTAAGGATTGGGTCACCAAAAAGTGAAGAGTTTTAAATGAATTCCTTTATTCAGTTGTTCAAAAACAAAAAACAGAGTATTGATGCTAAGAACCGTTTTATGTATTGCAATGTGGTCAGCTTTGTCGGTGGCCTGCAAATCTACTGCCAAAGAAAATATAGAACATGCGGATGCAACGCCGGATGAACACACCCCGGAAAAACATCCTGCCGTTGATCTAATGCCCAATCAAATACTCACTGCTCCTGCCACGATAACGATCGACTCCAAAGGGATTTGGTATGCGTTTGAGGGAGAACTTGGAACCGTGGATATTTACGACCGGCACAATAAAAAACTGGAAACTGCCATTATTCGTTCTAAGGATGGTGACTGGATGAAGGAAGGATCGTCAAAATTTATCGCCACATTAAACTTTCACGTGGATGAGACCCAGGAGGGCAAACTCGTTTTCAACAACAATGTGGTTTCCGACCGGGATAAAAATCGTTCGTTTGAAATTCCCGTAACCCTGGACGCCAACCAAGCTGGCAAACCTTCGGGCAGGCAATTGGGGGGCACTTATTGCTTTGCTGCCAAAACCCCGGCACACAATAAAAAAGGAGCGTACAATTATCATTTTGTAAGGTTAATGCTTTCCCTTGACCACGGCGTAAGGGGCTATTTTCACAGCAGTCCCTATGGAACCGATGGCTCCAGGGGCAGCATCCGGGGCGTATACAATGAAACGGAAGGGAAATTGATCGCAGAGGAACAAAAATTGGCTGAAGGCGAATTGTATGTGGGACAGGTAAACTACCACCTGGCTGAGAATGAACTCGGTTTGGGATATAAAGATGCCCATGGGAAGGAAGCGACCCTGCCCGGGTTAACCTGTGAGGCATACGATGCCCTGTTCAGGGAATATCAGCAGCGCAATATGCGGTGGTCCACCAACACTACGGACCGTAGCCGTCTTAAAAAAGTTAAGGCATTCAAAGAGATGGGGCTTAGCGATGCAGCCCTTGACAAAATCAGGTTTATGGAGGCTCCTCTGGATTTGGATAACGACCCGGTGACGACGGAGTATTTATTGTACGTTATGGACCCTTTGGTCTGTGGTACAGGCGGTTGCAATTTGTTTCTACTCAATGATAAGAGCGAGGTACTGTCAGCGGTCTCCGTGGTACGTCCGCCGGTTTATACCACTGTTTCCAGCTTTGAAGAAGTAAGGGTCAATAAAGGCAAATGGAAAGATCTCTATGTCTTCAGCAAGGGGATGCGCAGGTTATCCCCTGATGAACATGGCAAGTACCCCGGCAATGCCTCTGCGGCTCCCCGGATTCTGGAAGAACAGCTTTTGGCATTCCCCCAGCAGTACCGGTTGGTAATGGAATATCTGCCCGATAATTAACAGGGTACTTCAGGGGGAACTGCCTTTATTTTGCAATGATGCAATGGTGATCATTCCGGGAATGGAATTGAATCGCAAGCACACCCTGTGCTCAAAGGATTGTGATATCAGGGCTACGGTATTTACCTCAACTATGGTATGCTTTTTACAGCGAAGTAATCCCTAAAATCCCTATTTTAGGATATGATTTCCATGATCCCCGCGCGGACCGGTACCGATTACAAAGTCATTGAAGGCCTGGCAAAAACAGTCTGGACCCAACATTATACCCCGATCATCGGGGAAAGGCAGGTGGCCTATATGCTTAAAAAATTCCAGTCGGCCTCCGCCATCGAAGATCAGGTAGAAAAAGGGATCTTCTATTACCTGCTGCTGTTTAAGGACCGCCCGGTGGGGTATTTCTCCTTTAGCAAAAAAGGGGATTTCCTGTTTTTAAGCAAGCTCTATGTCCTGAACGCTGCGAGGGGCAAGGGGGTGGGCAAAGCGGCCCTTTCCTTCCTGGAATCGCATGCCAGGGAACTCGGTCTAAAAAAAATAAAACTAACCGTAAACAAGGACAACACCCATTCCATCAGGGCCTATGAAAAAATGGGGTTTTTCAATCTGGAAGGGATCGTCCAGGACATTGGCCATGGCTATGTGATGGATGATTATGTAATGGAGAAAATTTTAAGGTGATGCACCACTGTCGGGAATACAGTGCTAAAAGCTACCTCATCTTAAATGCCTTACATTTGGATCACCTTTACTGACCTCCTCCCATTTTATGTTCCTGTCAAAAGTAGAGGATCCGGGCTATTTTCATCGGATTCTATGAACTGGTTAGGTGTTAAATCACCCAAGGAACTATGAAGTCTGAATCTGTTATATTCCTCTCTCCAATGATCCATTTTTCCCTGTGTATCTCACATATCTGCTGGAGGTTGCAATTTTATCATCGCAAAGCTGATGTTTATCATATTTCTAGTTAAAATCCTATAGTACTTTTATTACATAATAACCGACAAATGTGCAACCTAATTCAAAAATATAACGTTCCCGGTCCCCGCTATACAAGCTACCCTACAGTGCCCTATTGGAACACGGAAGATTTTTCTGGAAGGAAATGGGAGGAAACATTGCGGTGTAGTTTTAACGAAAGCAACAAATCTGAAGGCATAAGTCTGTACATCCATTTGCCTTTCTGCGAAAGCCTTTGTACTTTCTGCGGATGCCATAAAAGAATAACTAAAAGGCACGACATGGAAATACCGTATATCGATGCGGTACTTAAGGAATGGAAATTGTATCGAGCCCTTTTAACGGAAAGACCCAAAATCAAAGAATTGCACCTAGGTGGAGGAACGCCCACATTTTTCTCCCCGGAAAACCTACGACTGCTAATCAATGGTATTTTTGAGAATGCAGATAGGGACTTTGACCATGAATTTAGTTTTGAAGGACACCCGAACAATACGACCAAAGAGCATCTGCAAGCACTGTTCGAGGTCGGATTTAGAAGGGTCAGTTTTGGTGTACAAGATTACAACGAAATTGTGCAAAAAGCCATACATAGAATCCAACCTTTTGAAAATGTACGGAACGTTACCAATTGGGCACGTGCTATGGGCTATACTTCCATAGGGCATGATTTAATTTTCGGCCTGCCACATCAAACCTTGGCGCATGTAAAGGAAACCATTCAAAAGACCAAAGAACTAATGCCGGACCGTTTGGCATTTTATAGTTATGCTCATGTACCCTGGTTAAAAGGAAACGGACAGCGGGGATACAAAGATGTAGATTTGCCCACTGGCGAAGAAAAAAGAAAACAATACGAAAAAGGAAAGCAACTGCTGGCAGAAGCAGGTTACCATGAAATAGGAATGGATCATTTTGCGCTTCCTTCGGATAGTCTTTACCAATCGATGGAATCCGGTAAACTGCACAGAAACTTTATGGGCTATACTGCCTCCAAGACGCAATTGATGGTAGGCCTGGGAGTATCAAGCATTAGTGATAGCTGGTACGGTTTTGCGCAAAACGTCAAAAGTCTTGAGGAGTACCAACATCTTGTTACTCAGAAAATCTTTCCCATTTATAGAGGCCATATATTGACGGGGGAAGATCAAATTATTAGAAAGCACATTTTGAATCTTATGTGCCGGTTTGAAACCTCATGGGATCCTGCCAACGAACATATTCTAGGATTTGGGGAAATTTTGGAAAAATTGGAGGAGATGCAACTCGATGGTTTTGTTGAAATTTCTCACGATGAAATTCGAGTTACAGCTGCCGGACGTCCGTTCATTCGCAATGTTTGTATGGCTTTCGACGTGCTATTACATCAAAAAACACCCGGAACAAGACTGTTTTCGATGACTGTTTAAATTGATGAATCAATAAACATATTTCCCTAAAATTCTTCCTGAAGGAAATTCAACGGCGGGTATGTTAATACAAAACATCTTAATTAATATGGGTAGTTACTATTAAGGGTTCCATTCTTGAACTTGCGTAATACATAATTTTGTGAATACGTAATATTGTTCGGCTACCTATCCAAAACATTTTAATTCCAATCATATCTGGGCCTAGATCCAATAAAGTTCTTTATCGATGAAATGAAAATAATTGTCACGATTGAAAACCTGATCAATTCCAATTTAGGTGTTGGTTTGGGCAATAAAAATGATTATTTATTTACGTTTAAATCCGGTTTTTCCAGTGACTTTAGGACTTTTAAAGTGTGAAAGTGCGCCATAAATGAAAAAGTCTATGATAAAATATCCTTTCATAATCAAACTAAAGGGATGTGATAAAATTTCAAGTCAATGCCTTCTTTTTCCACGTGTTACCGTGGTAATAACTGATGTAGAAGTTCAATAAAATCGTTTTTTGAACTAAATCCCTGTTTTGGTATTATGGCGAAAAAATATTAAAACAAAATGAAGGTCGATTTACCAATCCTCTGGTAGAACTTCTACAATCTTTAGTATATCTGTATGGCAAAATCAAGTATCAAAACAGATTCCTTTGGGGAGTAGCTTGACGCAATCATTCTAAAAACTTATTCAAAATTCGGAACACAATCCCTTGTTCGTTTACACTTGTTTTTGCTTACAAGTGAATCGATTTTCTCCTTAGTCAAAATATCCTCACCTCGAAATTTGACAGATGGTTTTCCAATTAAGAATAGAAGACATCCGAGGGGGGTCGAGCCTACCCGCATTTAGAAGACCCACAATCTCTGCAGGTCAAACAGCCTTCTTGATAGATTAGGTTCGTCGATTTGCAATTGCTGCATTTTTGACCCTTGGCTTCGGTACCGTCCATAACATACCTTTTTAAAGCACGTGCCACGCCGTTTTTCCAAGTGTTGATCTGTTCGCTATCGAGTTGAAGGGTGTTGATCAAGTCCACGATCTTTTCAATGGGCATGCCATGACGTAAGGTACCTGATATCAGTTTGGCATAGTTCCAGTAATCGGGGTCGAACTTATGCGATAGCCCTTCTATGGTGGTCTTGTAGCCCCTTGCATTTTTGAATTGAAAATCATAGCGTGATGAGCCTTCTTCATCCCTGTTTTTAATGATCAGGCCTTGATCGACCCAGCGGGGAATCAGGATGCCGTCTTCATCATCGGCGAGTCCGGTAAAGATTTCATATGGTTTGTCATCGATAAGGCCGATAAAGGCGATCCATTTTTCCTTATTGTTCTGAAAACGTACTACATCAGCCTCAAGGATCTGTGGACGTTTGGTGGGGAATGCCGTCAATGTCGCGGACCGTTCCTCTTTTTTGTCATCGTTGGAAATCAAGACCCCCGAACGGGAGCCATCACGATAAACGGTAACGCCTTTGCAGTCTGCGTTCCAGGCTTCCAAATACAACTTCCCTACCAATTCTTCCGAAGCATCATTTGGCAGGTTGATGGTTACGCTGATGGAATGGTCAACCCACTTTTGCACTGCCCCTTGCAAACGGACTTTACTTAGCCAATTAACATCATTGGAGGTAGCCTTATAGTAAGGCGACTTTTTTACGATGGCATTTATTTCGTCCTGAGAATAATTTTTATCCGGATCGTATCCTTTGGCGGTCATCCATGCCTTGAACTGATGGTGGAACACCAGATATTCTTCCCATGAGTCGCCTACCTCATCCACGAAATCAACGCGCGTTTGCCTGTCATTAGGGTTTACTTTTCTTCTCCGTTTATAGACAGGAAGAAATACAGGTTCGATTCCCGAAGTGGTCTGGGTCATCAAGCTCGTGGTACCTGTAGGTGCAATGGTCAACAGGGCGATGTTCCTACGGCCATATTCGAGCATTTCGTAATACAGTTTTTCGTCGGCCTCTTTTAATCGGAGGATGAACGGATTCGTCTTCTCCCGTTCGGCATCAAAAATCTCGAATGAGCCCCGATCTCGTGCCGTATGTACGGAAGCACGATAGGCTTCAATGGCGATGGTCTTATGAACTTCGACCGAGAATTTGTTGGCCTTTTCGGTGCCGTAACGCAATCCCAGAGCGGCCAGCATATCGCCTTCAGCCGTGATGCCGATTCCCGTGCGACGACCTTCTTGTGCCTTTTTCTTAATATTCTGCCAAAGTTTGTATTCGACCATTTTGGTCTCTTCCAGTTCGGGATCGTCGGTTATTTTCTTTAGGATGGCATCCACTTTTTCAAGTTCAAGGTCGATTATATCGTCCATGATACGCTGTGCCGCTGCGATGTGTTTTTTAAAGAGTTCGTAATTAAAGGATGCATTTTCGGTAAATGGCGCATCAACATAACTCCAAAGATTGATGGCCAACAAACGGCAAGAATCATAGGGGCATAACGGAATTTCCCCGCAAGGGTTCGTGGATACCGTTCTGTAGCCCAAGTCGGCATAGCAATCGGTTACCGATTCTTTAATGATCGTATCCCAGAACAAGATTCCAGGTTCTGCGGATTTCCATGCATTATGCACAATTTTATTCCACAATTGCGACGCTTGTATCTCTTTTGAGAATTTTGGCTTCGTACTATAGATGGGAAATTTTTGGGTATAAATGCCATCGCTCTCAACGGCCTTCATAAAAGCATCGTCCATACGCACCGAAATGTTTGCGCCGGTAACTTTGCCTTGTTCCATTTTGGCATCGATAAAATTCTCCGCATCCGGATGGTTGATGGAGACAGACAACATCAATGCGCCCCTGCGTCCG
>DATGCB010000338.1:0-2305 GCA_035312365.1 Eudoraea sp.
TAAGGAGATTCCTGATCTCCGGGCAAGCGGGAGATTAAACTATGTCGGAGAGCGTTACCCCAGATTTGAAGGGTCCGGGAAATACTTTATCAAGGTCGGGGCCGATTCCCCCGAAAACCTGCTCGCCCACAAAGATTTTGACAATGCCGTTACCACGAAGGATTGGGCCGCCCATATCGGGGATTGGGAGGAAGGTGATCCCGTATGGCACAACGATAAGGGGAAGGGCCTGATTGGAGCCATCAATTACCTGGCGGAAATGGGAATGAATGTTTTTTCCTTTACGATGTTCAACCTCGATGACCCGGACACCTTTAATGACGGGGGTCAACTGTCTATTTGGCCATGGTCTTCCACCGATATTGCCCTGATGCAGGGTTCCGGAGAACCCTCCGTCGACAGCAGGATGCGCTACGATGTCTCAAAGCTGGAACAATGGGAAATTGTCTTCAGCCACGGAGAACACAAGGGGATGTTTCTGCATTTTAAAACCCAGGAAAGGGGTAATCTCAAGTTGCTCGATGACGGTTACCTGGGGGATCAGAGGAAACTTTACTACAGGGAAATCATTGCAAGATTCGGGCATCATTTGGCACTTAACTGGAATTTGGGGGAAGAATTTCATATATATGATGCCGAACTGGTCAATTCCCTGTCAGCTTATATCAAGGCTGTGGATCCTTATGACCACCCCATTGTTTTACACACTTTTCCGGGGCAACAGGAGCGAATGTACAACCCATTGCTGGGAACAACGAGCGGACTTACGGGAGCGTCCCTGCAAATAGATATAGATTTGATCCACAAAGAAGTAAGAAAATGGAATGAAGCATCCAAAAACAGCGGGGCCCAATGGCTTATCAGCAGTGATGAACAGGGACATTGGAAAAAAGGGGTCGCTGTAGATGCCGATTATGAAGGTGACCATGGAACGGTGCCGGATAACAGGATAGCCATAAGACACAAGGCGCTGTGGGGTACCTTAATGGCAGGGGGGTTTGGTGTGGAATATTATTTTGGGACTGAAACCGGAGAAACGGATGACACATCGGAAAACTGGCGAAGCCGGGAAACGAAATGGGAAGATGGCAGGATAGCCCTGGCCTTTTTTAATTCCCACATTCCCTTTTGGGAAATGGAGCCCAATGATTCAATTACCTCAGTTTCATACGATTATTGCCTGTCAAAAAAGGGTGAAGCCTATGCCATTTATTTGCCCACCGGCGGCAGTACAGATGTGGACCTGACAGGTGCTCCCGGAGATTATAATGTTTTCTGGTATGACCCGCGGAATGGAGGCGATCTGGTCTCCGGAAGCATTCTTACCCTGAAGGGGGGGGGCTTACAGAATACAGGCCTGCCTCCGGAAAATGTCAATCTGGATTGGGTAGCCTTTATTGAAAAAATTCGGGATACCACGGTTTCAGTGTCCGGACTCACGGTTTCACCCAACTTCCTTACACTGAATGTCGGTGAAAGCAGTACCCTCAGTGCCCTGGTGATGCCTGAAAATGCTACAGACAACGCCGTGGTCTGGACTTCCGATACCTCGTCTGTAGTAACCGTCGATCAATATGGGACTATTATTGCCAGTGGCGAGGGTACCGCAATCGTTTCCGTAAGAACGGTCGAAGGAGATTTTTTAGCTACCTCCGAAATAACTGTCCTCGATCCCCCGGATCCCGTCCATCTTCCTCCCTTTACCCTGGTGGATGCCGAATCCAATACAGATCTTTTCAATATGGAGCATCGCATGGAGATACCATCAGAAGAAATTGCCGATAAAAAAGTAACCATAAGGGCGAATATGGCAGGCGTGGGCATAGACAGTATTTCCATGATCCTTTCGGGACCCATAAGGCGTACCTGGACCGAGGATGTGGCGCCTTATTCCCTCTTTGGGGATATTGCGGGAGATTATTCCGGGCGGTTGCTCAACCCTGGGAGCTACTCCCTGGTAGCTACTGCCTATGGTGCCGTTCAGCAGGCAGGTAAGGAGGATACTACGGTTACAATACAGTTTACCATATTGGCGCCCGATGATGAGGTTACCCCGGAAGAAACTGTAATACAAACGAACAATGATATTCTTTACGGCTCAAGCGACCTTCAGGCCCGGTTCTTAAAATTACATCCAAACCCGGCCATAAATTACGTAAATGCCGAAGTGACAGATCCTTCCATTACCTTATCCAATATTTATATTTATGATTTAAACGGCAGTTTAGTTATGTATTGCAGCCGTCCTGATGACCTCCTTGTACAGGACGAAATTTATCAGCTGGAAACATCCTCCCTGGCCGCA
>DATGCB010000339.1:0-8920 GCA_035312365.1 Eudoraea sp.
CCCAGCCAGGTACTACGGCAATGACAACCTTGGGCATAAAACGGATCAGTCGCTGCACCTCCAGGATATTCAGGCGGTGCATCCCGTCCTCGCCCACATATCCCTGGTGACCCCTTGCCTTTTGGTCCCCCCCGCTGCAAAAAGAATAGATCCCGTCCCTGGATGACGGCCCTTCTGCAGATAGTAACACTACGCCGACAGAGGTGTCCTCCCGGGCATCACAAAAAGCCTCGTAAAGTTCGCCGGTGGTCTTTGGCCGGAAAGCATTTCTAACATCGGGGCGGTTAAAGGCTATACGGGCCACCCCATCGCATTTTTTATACGTGATATCCTCATACTCCTTTACAGTTGACCAATTGGGTGTTTTCATAATTCAGGAAGGCTTATATTTGATTGGCTAAAGATAAGTATTAGTTATATAATCAGGGCAGTGAGACAGCCCTTATACTCCGGTTCATAAAGCTGTTCGTGGGTAAACTTATCCTCTTTTACCATGACCCATGGCCAGACTCACTATTTACGTTCGGGAGTGACCCCGGCCGTACCGGGCGGGGCATTCTTTGCTTCAATCCATTTGGCCATGTACCTGGTACTTCCCAGCGTGTCGTGTAACAACATGGAACCGATAAAATTTTTTAATCTATGGGCCGAAAGTCCTTCCTCCAGGGACAGGATCCTGGCCGTGAGCTGTTTCTTCAACTCCGTGGAATCGTACCCTTTATGGAGCATTTGAAGGCCTTTGGATTGCACAGATCGCCAGTAGGCCCCGTCCATATACAACCGAATTGCAGCATCTGCAAATGGTTGGGCTTTATCTGAAGGGGTAATGCTCCATGGAGGGGGTTGTTCGATTCCCTCTGCACCGATGGAGGTGGTTACACTGGGCGTCCCGCAGGCTATGGCGCTGATGATTTTTCCCTTCAGGCCGGCACCAAAGCGCAGGGGTACGAGGTTGACGCGGGAACACCGCAACACTTCCTGAATATCTTCAACCCACCCGTGTATTATGAACCCTGTTTCGGGATCGTGGAGCTCCAGGGTACTTTCCGGGAGATAAGCCCCGTATACGTGAAGTTCTGCACCCGGGAGTTTTTTTCTGATCACTGGCCATATCCCCCTGCTAAGCCAACCTATGGCATCTGTGTTCGGTACATGTTTTCCATTCCCCACAAAAACAAAATGTTTGCGGTCCTCAAAAGGTAACCAGGTCTGTATAGTTTCAGGGTCAGGGAGATCTACCATAAAAGGCAGGTACATCAGGAGGCTGGTGTCAATGTTTAATCCATCCGTCAAAAGGTCCATCTCAAATGGGGATATGATCAATGACAGATCCGAGCGGTAGATGCTGGCTATTTCCCTTTTGGTCATGTCGTTCCTCACCCAATCCGCCAGCTCAAATCCGCTGTTATTTGAAAATGCTTTTCGCCTGGCATCACGCAAAGAATGCAGATCTTCGGTATCCAAAACGCGCAATGCCGTGGGGGCATACTTTGCAACCCGCCACCCGAATTGCTCCTCGGCTGTAAATCGATCAAACAGGACAATACCAGGATCCAATTTTTTAATAAAGTCATCAAAACTGTGGTGGTTAAGGACAATGAGAGCCTCCTGGATACCCAGGATGGACAGGTCTTCGGCAAATGCGGTTTTTAAGGCGGTACTGGCATAGGTAACTGGATAATCCCGTTCTCTGAAACAGCTTATCAACTGCATCATCCGTTCCCCTGCTGCCGTGGTACTCGGCTCTGGCCAGGTAAGACTTATGATCAGGATTCTGGGGTGGTGCATAGTGCCAAAATTTATCAGGGTGTATACCGATCTCCTGTGGCAAGAATAGCAAAATATCGGCTGATACCGCTACTTATAGCTACATTCGTGCCGCAAATTTCTGCGAAATGTTCAATCGTAGCTTCCGCTCATAATCTTCCTCCAGCCATTCTTTGTAATTCTTTGTGTTGTTCATGATACAGTAGGAGTATTGCCGGACCCTATATGAAATCTCTTCCTTAAGTTGTTTGGCCAGGACACGTGCATCGAAAACGTCTTCACTATTTTCAACGCAGATCCTTGCATGTTGTTCTATGCTCCGTTCCAGGACGGTTTTTGATTTCAGGCCCTGGGCAAATACCTTCTTGTATTCTTCCTTAACATCGAACTCGATGTTTTCAGACTTGCTGAATTGGGCCCGGAGTTCCTCCGGCATTTCATACACAAATTCACGCTCAATATCTTCATCATTCTTAATATTTTCAAGGAAGAAATCGGGAAAGTGAAAGATTTCCTGCCAGTCAAGAGGTGCCTCCCACATGCCGAATCTCGCCACGTTGTTTCCAAGGTCAACGACATTAAATTCTTCTTTTCCGGGAATGATACGAGAACCCCTTCCAATCATCTGGAAATACAGTGTAAGTGACCTGGTCGCCCTGTTTAACATAATGGTTTCCACGGTAGGTTCGTCAAAACCAGTGGTTAATATACTGACCGAGGTTAAAATGGCATCCTGGGTTTCGGCAAACCACTGCAATATTTCCCGGCGTTCTGAGGCATTGTTCTTATTATCAAGATGCCGGATATTGTACCCCGCTTTTTTAAATGTTTGGCAAACATACCTGGAGGTACTGATCCCATTATTGAAAATGAGCGTTTTGGTTCCTTTTGCAATCTCTTCATAGGCTGCTAAAAGTTTACCCAGCATGCTTTGGTTTCCGTACAATTCGTCGGACGACTTCACGGTATAGTCCCCGCTGATACCCAGTTTTAGGGAACGCAGGCTTACATCGTAATTGTATACATTGGCCCTAGCCAGGAACTTTTTTTTAATTAGGGCTGAAATAGACTCTCCCACGATCAACTTCTTGTAGTTGTCTTTCATGGGCAACTTAATATTTGAACTTAACGGCGTGGCCGTTACGCCAAGGATGATGGATTCTTCAAAGTATTTGAAAAGCTTTCGAAACGAGTTGTAATGGGCTTCATCGATAATCACCAACCCCACATTATTCAGGCGCACCATGCCTTCCTGCAGCCTGTTGTTCAAGGTTTCCACCATAGCTACAAAGCACATATATTCATCCTGATCGTCTAATTCCTTTACATCGCTATTGATGATCATGTTATTTACCCCAAACCCGGTGATCATGTTTGAGGTCTGTGAACTGAGTTCGATCCTGTGCGTAAGTACTACAACCTTCTTCTGGGTCTCATTGATATAACGGCGGGCGATCTCTGAAAAAACTACGGTTTTACCACCCCCGGTAGGCAATTGGTACAGCAGATTTACATCTTCCGGGGACTCTTTTAAATACTGAAAAATGGTATTTAAATCCTGTAATTGATAATCGTAGAGGGTTTTTTCGATATGGTCCGTCTGCATCTGCAAGGGCGAAAGGGGTTAAGAAATTTGGATTTTGGCTATTTTGAGGGTCCCGAGACTCCAATTTTGCAAAACTATAGGAATTTTATACTTAAACGAAATTTAAAAGTTGAAATCTACATTTTAATAGCCCTTTTCCAGGGATACCGGATTAAGTAATGGCAAACCTGCCTGCAGTTTTTCATAATTTTCCAAAATTTGCGGGGTAACCGACGGAATATCTGAAACACTCGCTACGTGTGGGGTGATCTGAATTTTCTCGTGCCCCCAAAAAGGATGACCGGGCGGCAGGGGTTCTGAATGAAAAACATCAAGACTTGCACCGGACAAGTGTCCGCTTTCGATCATTTCCAGAAGGTCTTCGTCCACCAAATGCCCACCCCTGGCTACGTTTATGATATAGGCCCCCCTGGGCAATTCGGCAAACAACCGGCGGTTTAAAATCCCCGTGGTTTTCCCGGTCAGGGGTAACAAACAGACCAGGATGTCTGTACGGGATAGAAACTCCCTGCGCTTTCCCTCCCCGGAGAAGATGGATATTCCTTTTATTCTTTTAGTTGAATTGGTAAATCCTAAAACATTAAAATTCAATTTATTAAGATCTATAGAAAGTCTTTTACCTAAAGCTCCCACACCCATGATCCCAACGGTGACATCTTCAATTCGCCGATAAGGTAATGGGTCCCAGGTACCCTTCACCTGATCCAACTTATAGCGATTGAAATTTTTGAGATACCCTAATATCTGCCCTATGACGAACTCAGACATATCACTCGTCAGCTTAGGATCCACCACCCTGGTGATGGGAACGTGTTTTGGTCTCTCCGTATCTTCGAAGATAAAGTCCACCCCGGCACCAAAGGAGGCAATGCATTGCAGGTTCGGATAATTGCAGAGAGCACCTTTTGGATGCTTCCATACAAGGGCCATTGTGATCTCCTCCCTTGGGTGATCTTCCAAATAACTGTAAATTCCAGTGTTCGGTGCCGACTGCGACAATGCTTCTTTCCACTCCTCTGTTTTTCCGTCCTGCCTTATGATTACAATGGCCATATCGCGTCTTTACTTTTAACGTGTGATTGTTGGGTTAATCTATGATGTCCAGTGCCCTTGAGAACCCTTCACGATTGCCCCAATCATCCTGTTGGGTAATCTCGTAAACAGCGACAAGCCGTGATCTGCATTCGGGTAGCAACCCGTTTATGGTAACATAATGGACCACCTCCGAAAAAGAATTCAACATACTTTTATAAAAGGCCTCCGGAACCTTTTTTTCTTTTGAAAACAATTGGGCGGTTTCCAGATTGTACAACATCAGATCAGCCACCAGGGGAGCATCCATACCCAATATGATGAATTTCCTGATATATTTCTGCGCAACTGATCTTCTGGCCCTTGGGCGTTTCCGCTTAAGTGGGAAATACTCGTTGGAAATCCTTGCTTTGGCTTCCCGTATTAACTTTTCCTCCCTGGGGTTGAATACGAAGTCGTAGTAGGTCTTTACGGCCGGAAAACGATCGTAAAGATCCAGCAATTGTTCCTCCAATTGCTTTTTTTTAAGCCCGGCGACATATTTTTTAAGCGCTCTTTTACTCACATGCCGAATATAATCATATCACCGGAAATTTTATGGATGTCCCCGGGGTATCATAAAACAAGGTTATTCGCATTAAAAATAAACAACCAACTAGCATCCGAAAATACTCATAAAATATGTATAATATTAGTGGCTTACTTTTGGAAATGACAGAATAATGGTGTATAATGAGAAATTATAACCATATAATCCAAAATTATATATGAGGCAACTAAAGATTATCAAGCAAGTTACAAACAGGGAGTCGAAGTCATTGGATAAGTACTTGCAGGATATCAGCAAAATAGAATTGATCACGGCAAATGAAGAGGTAGAATTAGCACAGAAGATAAGAACAGGGGATCAGGCGGCATTGGAAAAATTAACAAATGCAAACCTCAGATTTGTGGTTTCTGTAGCAAAACAATATCAAAACCAGGGGCTGAAGTTGCCCGACCTGATCAATGAAGGCAATGTGGGCCTTGTAAAAGCCGCCAAAAGATTTGATGAAACCCGGGGATTTAAGTTTATTTCGTATGCGGTTTGGTGGATACGCCAATCCATCCTGCAGGCCCTGGCGGAACAATCAAGGGTAGTGAGACTGCCGCTCAATAAGATCGGTTCTATCAACAAGATCAAAAAAACCTTCTCATATCTGGAGCAGGCGCATGAAAGACCGCCTTCTGCCGAGGAAATTGCTTCAGAATTGGATATGAGTGTGAGCGAGGTGAAGCAGTCCATAAAAAATGCCGGACGACATGTATCGATGGATGCACCGCTAAAAGAAGGAGAGGATTCCAACCTTTACGATGTCATGCGGTCCGGAGAATCCCCCAAGCCGGACAGAGATCTGATGCAGCAATCCCTGAATACCGAAATTAACAGGGCACTGGAGACCTTGTCCCCTAGAGAAGCAGATGTTGTAAAATTGTATTACGGTATTGGGGACCAACAGTCGATGACCCTTGCCGAAATCGGACAAACCTTCGACCTGACACGGGAACGTGTCCGTCAGATAAGGGAAAAAGCCATTCGCAAGTTAAGGCACAATTCGCGCAGCAAATTGTTAAAGACCTATTTGGGATAAATTACGATAACACTTATAATGCCATTAAAAAACGGGAGCGAATATTCGCTCCCGTTTTTATAACAATCTAAGTAACACTAAAAGAATTAAGAACAATTAAGTCTGCTGATATCGTAATCCAGCAATATTTCATTTAAATTTTCCAGAAAATTTAAATAGGCCGCGTTGTCGTGATTCATGTTTGCCATAGTCGTAGGATTTAGAAATGAAAAAGCCGACTGGACTATAAATAATCCAATTCGGCTAATTCGTTTAAACTTAAAATTTCATTTAAATCTCGGAGGAAAGCAAGATATTCCTCCCCGTAGGTATCGTATAACATGGTAAGTCTGGGTTTCGTTATTATTGAGATTTGGGTATCAATAAATACATAGTAAACTTATCTAATATGAATCAGGGAAGCAATTAAATGTGGTGTAAGCCCATTTTTTTGTTGTAAACACGTGTTAATTGAAGGGTATGGTTAAAAATTCAGAACTTCACCTTATAGGTTAATCCTGCAGAAACAGAAAATAGAAAGCTCCCCGGGGCGCTAAAAAGCTCCCGTCTGGCGATACCCAGCCGGGTTTTATAGATATTCGGCGTATTTTTTCCGGTAAACTGATATTCAAAACTTAGCCTTTGAGATTCCAGGTAAAGGAGGGTTTCGGACAGCACTGTTCCATCCAGAATGATCTGCTTTAACTCCGGAGAGAAACCTATCCCCCCACTCACTCCCAAATAATTTTCAGCATCTTTTAAGTACTTACGAATCACAAGATTCCCGGAAACCCTGGTCAGATTATTGGATTTTGGAGTGATATAAGACCTTAAAGATAAATAGTAATTGCCTTTGTACAGCCCCAGGGAGTTTGTAATGATTGAGATATCCCTGGTGTCGAAGCCCAGGTATCTCATCCCTGCTGAGACCTCAATGGCCCCGGGCAGGCTGGCATAAAGATCTCCCCCAACCGAATGATTGGGATATATGGAAGCTTTTGAATAGGCATAACTTACATAGGCATACATTTTTTTTGCAATCCTGGGATACGCACTAAAGCCATATTGGAGCCCATGGGTCTGAAAGCGATTGCTGTAGCTTATCCTCGGGATGATACTGCCATACCTGGTTTGCCTTTTAAAATCTATCCTTGAAGACACATTAGGTTCATATACCTCGGAAAAGATCGTAAAGGAATTAGAGACCCCAAGGGTGTTTTTGGGAACTTCCCTTTCTTCGGTCCTTTTGCTATTGACGGTCTCCTTTTCTGCTGTTTTAGCACTGGCCTTTGCCTTTGGACCGGGAGCCATTAACCGGTTCTCAGGAGATGCCTTTTCTTTGGGATACTTTTTGTATTGTATGGACGCTACATTCTTAAAGGCCATTTCCCTTAATTGTTCGAGTTCTGTATCCTTCTTCAGGTAATACAATGCCTTATTAGCCAGTCCGAGGGCAGTGGCATCGTTTTTTGCATACAATTCATTTTTTACTGCGGCAATCCAAACCTCCTTAACGTCCCGTTCCTTCGAAGTGATCTTGTTAAATTCCCTTCGGGCCTCATCAAAATGGCCATCCCAACTATGTGTTCTTGCCAGCAGTGTCCGCGCCTCCGTGTGGCCGGGATTTATTGCCAGTAACTGTGCTAAAGCCTCCCTGGCGGAGCTATGATCCCCCTGAAATGCAAGCTCCCGGGCCATATCGAAAGGATCCCCGAAATTGTCAGTGGGAATTTCCTGGGACCACCCTTCAACCGCAAACAGGCATAAAAAAAAGATCATGTATGTTTTTGTCCGCTGCATTAGTGGCCAGTTGATACCATATCGGTATGGGAGGTGTTTATGGTTTTCCGGGAATTGCTCACTACCGTCTTTCTCTTTCCGTATTCCCTGCGGGCCCTTGCAATCTTGTCTGCGATCTCTCCGGCACTCGCGCTGTTTTGCTGAACCCGGGCGATCAGTTCATAGGCATCCTTATCCCTGCCCGACCAGAAATAGACATCGAATAGAGCGGAATATGAATCAATGTATTCCGGATTTAATTTTATGCATTCCAGCAATATTTCTATGGCCTTACCATAGTTGCCACTCCATGCATTGATCCTGCCTGTCAGAATCCTGGCATCGATATTACCCGGCACTTCAGACAGGATATAACGGCAGAGCAGCAATGATTTTTCATATTCCTTATCAAAGGCAAGTTCGCGTGCTGTGAGATAGGCCTTATCCGAATTTTGGCCATTATAAACACTGTTGATCCAAACGATCTCGCTTTCCTCAAATTTTTCCTTGTTCAGCTTAAAAATCGCAAGGCTGTCCGGAATTATCTTGTTATTTGAAGTGACATAGGCATTCATGGCCTTAAAATTGTCCATTTTTTCTTCCAAACCTGAACTCCCACCGAAGGAAGGACTTAAATCCATGTTGGCATCAATTTCAAATACGTCCCCGGCAGATAAGATTTTATCCTGGCTGATGTACTCCTTTAATTCATTCTTATTGCGCATTAGCGGAATATCCTTAACAGAGCGAAACGTTTTATTCATATCCAAAGTACTTCCCATCCAGGCCACTTTTTTGGGCATTTTTAATTCATACCTTCTTTCCAGCATGGCCAGCAGGCTTGGTGTAACATCGAAATGAGAAGAAATTGCACTCATTTTTCTAGGGGATCTTAACATAGGGCTGTACATGATCAGCGGTACATGGAACCGACTAAGTGCATTCCGCTGCGGAATGGGGATAAGCCTGTGATCTCCCGTGATGATAAAAATAGTATTGTCGTAATTTGGCTGACTTTTATAGGCGTTCAGGACCCATTTTAATGCGTCATCCGTATAGAGCAGCGTTGCAAAAACATTGTCGTTCTTTTCAATAACCTTCCGGGTTTTACTGTCATAGGGCCTGT
>DATGCB010000340.1:0-3698 GCA_035312365.1 Eudoraea sp.
GCGCCTGGTTGCTGGAACTGAAGGTACTGAGACCACGAATGATCACATTGGTACCAGATCCCGACAGGCCACTCTGGTTGGTGATCTGGACCCCGGCTGATTTTCCTTGCAACACCCTTGCTACATCGCCATCGGGCCGTTGTTCAAGCTCATCGCTTCCCACCTCCGTAACGGCGTATCCAAGGGCCTGTTTCTCCCTTTTGATACCAAGAGCCGTAACAACAACTTCCTCGAGGGCCTGTGCATCCTCCTGCATTTGTACATTAATAACATCGTCAGCGCCAACAGTCCGGCGCTCGTCCCTCTGTCCAATATAGGTGTAGAGAAGCGTTTGACCTGCGCTCGCCTGTATGGAGTAATTTCCATCAAAATCTGTCTGAGTACCTGTGGTGGTACCTTCTAAGAGGATGTTGACGCCCGGCAGTGCAAGACCATCCTGGTCTGTTACCGTACCTGAAACCGTCTTGTCCTGCGCAAATGATAAATGCACAACAAACGCCATCAATAGCGTCAAGATTCCATTTAAATTTGTTCTCATTTTTTAATTATTTGAATTAGCTAAGTGCGAAAATCACAATTTCATGTTAATAATCCAAACTTATTTTAATAAAACTTTAAGACGAGAATAGTGAAAACAAACATTTCGGCGCACTTTTGTTAGAAAAAAAAACGACGATTATGTTAAAAAAATACCAATACTATGGTCTAATTATTCTTTCCTTATGTATTCTATTGAAAAACAGTTGTGTCATTAAAAACTACATAAATGGCATGCCCTGGGATAAACTGTTTTAAGCTACTGTAAATTATGAGAACAATTCTTGGCTGTTATATGTTTTATTACAGATTTATGAGCGCTTAAGCGCAATTAATTTACAAAGAGGCCATGTATGAAGGACATTTCATGTTATTTGTATTTATATATATAAGGTATAACTTCTGGCCGGTACTACCCATCTGTTTCACCTGCTAAAAGGCTGGAAAAAACGGGTTCCAAAAAAATAGTCAAAATTAATCCGGAACCATTTGAATTATTATGAATAATTACTACATTTGCCAGCCCTTAAAAGAGGGTAGATTTATACATTACCAGCAGGCAGGCAGGCAAATTGGCAGATTGGTACATAAAATGGTACGTCAATTGACCTCTAAAAGGATGAAAGATTGTATAAAATCCAAATTTCAAATACCAAATTCCTAAAGTATTGGATTTTGGTGCTTGCAATTTAATTTTTTGAATAAACATAATATGCCAACAATTTCACAATTAGTACGAAAAGGAAGGGCCACAATTACCAAGAAGAGTAAATCGGCTGCTTTGGATTCGTGCCCCCAGCGAAGAGGGGTTTGTACCCGTGTATACACCACCACGCCTAAAAAACCAAATTCGGCAATGCGCAAGGTTGCCCGTGTAAGGTTGACCAATGGCAAGGAGGTGAATGCGTACATTCCCGGTGAGGGGCATAATTTACAGGAGCACTCGATAGTATTGGTAAGGGGCGGAAGGGTGAAAGATTTGCCAGGAGTTAGATATCACATCGTGCGGGGTGCCCTGGACACAGCAGGTGTTGCAGGAAGAACGCAGAGGAGATCTAAATACGGTGCGAAACGCCCTAAAAAATAAAATATAAGGCTGGAAGCGAAAGGCGGTACACTGGGATTCAGGTCCTGAAAACCGGAAGCCCTACGCTTAAAACCTTAAACTTTTAAAGAGCAATGAGAAAAAAACAGGCAAAGAAAAGACCACTTTTACCAGATCCCAGGTTCAACGATCAGTTGGTTACGCGTTTTGTAAACATGTTGATGTGGGACGGAAAAAAGTCAGTGGCTTTCAAAGTATTTTACGATGCAATTGACATTGTGGATGAAAAGAAAACGGATGAAGAGAAATCCGCCCTGGAATTGTGGAAGGATGCACTTTCCAATGTAATGCCGCATGTGGAGGTTCGGAGCAGGAGAGTCGGTGGAGCAACCTTTCAGATCCCCATGCAGATACGGCCGGATCGCAAGATTTCAACAGCGATGAAATGGCTAATCAGTTATTCGCGGAGGCGGAACGAAAAATCCATGGCACAGAAATTAGCTGCGGAGATTTTGGCAGCATCCAAAGAAGAAGGTGCCGCTGTAAAGAAAAGGGTGGATACGCACAAAATGGCAGAAGCCAATAAGGCATTCTCACACTTCAGGTTCTAAAATTTACAAATGGCAAGAGATTTAAAATTTACAAGAAATATAGGGATTGCTGCGCATATAGATGCCGGGAAGACTACGACCACTGAGCGTATCCTCTATTACACCGGTGTAAGCCATAAGATCGGGGAGGTACATGACGGGGCCGCTACTATGGACTGGATGGAACAGGAACAGGAACGTGGAATCACCATTACCTCTGCGGCGACCACCTGTACCTGGAATTTCCCCACCAACAAAGGGGAAGTTATTCCCGAATCAGAACCCTATCACTTTAATATCATTGACACTCCCGGGCACGTTGATTTTACCGTGGAAGTAAACCGATCATTACGTGTTTTGGACGGGTTGGTATTCCTTTTTAGCGCGGTGGATGGTGTTGAACCTCAATCCGAGACGAACTGGCGACTGGCAGATAATTACAAGGTACCCCGTATGGGCTTTGTCAATAAGATGGACCGGCAGGGATCTAATTTTCATATGGTATGTAAGCAGGTGAAAGAAATGTTGAAATCCAATGCAGTCCCCATCGTATTACCCATCGGTGAGGAAGCAGATTTCAAAGGGATGGTCGACCTGGTAAAGAATCGTGCTATTATATGGCATGAGGAAAATCTGGGGACATCTTTCGAAGTGGTGGAGATACCATCAGACATGGAGGCCGAAGTTAAGGAATACCGGGCAGCGTTGATTGAGGCGGTCGCAGAATACGACGAGCACCTGATGGAAAAATTCTTTGAAGATGAGGATTCCATCACAGAAGATGAAGTACATGCCGCTTTGAGGGCTGCTGTCATGGATATGAGTATCATTCCCATGATCTGCGGTTCGGCTTTTAAAAATAAGGGAGTTCAGTTCCTGCTCGATGCCGTTTGCCGTTATCTTCCTTCTCCACTCGACAAGGAAGCCATTGTTGGTATCGATCCTAAATCCGGAGACGAAATAGCGAGAAAACCGGATGTAAAGGAACCATTTTCCGCCCTGGCTTTTAAGATTGCAACCGACCCGTTTGTGGGGCGTTTGGCTTTCTTCAGGGCATATTCAGGTAGATTGGATGCCGGTTCCTATGTCCTTAACAACCGTTCGGGCAATAAGGAAAGGATCTCCAGGATCTATCAGATGCATTCCAATAAGCAAAATGCCATCGATCATATTGAGGCTGGCGATATTGGCGCTGCGGTTGGGTTTAAGGATATTAAAACGGGGGACACCCTCTCTGCTGAAAAGAGTCCTATTATTCTTGAGAGTATGAATTTCCCGGATCCCGTAATTGGTATTGCCGTTGAGCCGAAAACCAAGGCAGATGTGGATAAATTGGGGATGGCATTGGCCAAATTGGCGGAGGAAGATCCGACATTCCAGGTGAAAACCGATGAAGCTTCGGGGCAGACCATCATTTCAGGGATGGGTGAACTTCACCTTGATATCATTGTTGACCGACTTAAACGCGAGTTTAAAGTAGATGTTAATCAGGGGCAGCCACAGGTGGAATACAAAGAGGCTATTAC
>DATGCB010000341.1:0-2081 GCA_035312365.1 Eudoraea sp.
CGATATACCCCACTGTCCCCAATGATTCATAACCCAATAATCTACAGGAACAACATACCAAAATGCGTTACCTACACTGCTACACATGAGCTGAAAAAGGCATAAAAAAAGAGTGGAAAATTCTATGTTTGAGTAACGACAAACAAAGCATATGAACCATCCACTCTGCGAGCAATTTAAAGAAATTTGCTCAGATCTGCCGGCCCATGCCCTGAATAATTTATTGACCGTAGCCCAATGCATGTGTCTGGCGCGAAGCACGAACCTGGCTAAAGCCAAGGATTATGTGAGCCAGGTGCTGGGTTACACAGAAGAAGAAGCGGTTCAACCGCAGTCTCATTATCGCCGTTTGACCCGTTTTTTTGATCAGGCGGTACAAGCCGAGCAAGATGGTGGTTTCTATTATGCCCTGACCGAGACGATTCATCATCTGACCTTGGGCATATTAGGCGGACTACCCAAGGATAAACCCAGGAAGTTACGCGTATTATTGCTGGATGGCACCAAATGGGAAGTACGTGGGGAGAAGGTCCAGTTTTTGACCTTGGCGATGTTGCATCAGGGAGTGGCCCTTCCACTGTATGCAGACGATCTGCTCAAAGCCGGACATTCTTCCCAGGTCGAGCGCATTGCGTTTTTTCGGCGAGTGGAAGAGCGCTTTGACTTACGGCACAGCCTGTTATTGGGAGATCGGGAATATGTTGGTATTCAGTGGTTTGCCACGCTCTATATGGAGTTTGGCATTCACTTTGTCATTCGGCTGAAAAAAGGGATCTACCATCAGCAAATCGATGCAGCGCCAGGTAAAACCTGGGAGCAGATGCAGCAAAAACTGCGGGACAATAAGAAGAAAAAACGGATTAGTAAACCCATCACCCTGGGTGGGGTGAATTATCGTTATGTGATCACGCGCAATCCGAAAGCCGGTGGCAAAGGGGAGGATGAGTTCTTATATCTGCTCACCACCCTGTCCAGTGCCGAAACAGCCATTAGCCAGTACGCGCTGCGTTGGCAGATAGAAGTACTTTTCCGGCATCTCAAATCCAACGGATTTGATCTGGAATCTACCCGGGTGGAGGGTAAATATAAACGGGAAGTAATGATGCAGATGCTCTGTTTGGTCTATCTGTTGGCCATCCGTGAAGGTCTATTGTTCTACCAGCGATACCCGAAAGCCAGGCAGGTCAAGATGGATTATGCGCGCAAGGTCAAGACCCTGGTTCACTCCGTTTTTCGCCAGGGACTCTGTATTTTGATGCAAAGAGTAGCTTCCCTTGACAATATGATCCGGTATCTGGCTTCCATTTTAGCTAAGGCTAATCTGCCAAAATGGGGCCATGTGTAGCAGTGTAGCCAGACGGGTCTTACCGGTTCCTCCGGTACCAGTTAGGGTTAGCAACCTACATTCACTAAGGATTTCCAGGATCTCTGCTATTTCCTTTTCTCGTTCTATAAATTGAGTTAAAAATGCCGGAGCACCACCACCCCTTTTCCTGGCGTATACTGAAGGGCTTGAACCGAAACGCTCCTGAAACGCTTTACTGAAATAGGATAGATTATTAAACCCGGTTTCATAAGCGATTTCTGAAACATTCCCCGTATTATTTCTCAGTAGTTGGGCGGCCTTTTCCAGGCGGATCTCCCGGATGAGATCAGTCGGAGACCGGTTGGTCAAAGCCTTTACTTTCCGATATAACTGGGGTCGGCTGTATCCTGCCTCTTTACTTAAAACCTCAACCGAAAATTGAGGATTGGCCAGGTTGTTCAGGATGATTTCCCTTATTGATCGCTGAAAATGATCATCCATCGAAAGCAGCTCCTCTTTAGCCGGTTCTTTTTCCAGCTTTCTGGTAACGGAAGCTCTTTTTTCTGTCTTTCCTTCTAAACTTTCCGGCCGGGGAACCTTTAAGGCGGGGGCTCGAACAGCGTAAATATCCCGGGGATATTCATCGTTCTTAAAGTGAAAAGTTCCCATCAATTCCGTACGGATATTTTGATTGCTGATCTCTTCCCTCACCTTGTCCGAGATCAGGACCGCTCCGGCAACCCCCAGTGATTCTACCCGGGAGGCCAGATTAACC
>DATGCB010000342.1:0-5367 GCA_035312365.1 Eudoraea sp.
AGCCATTAAAGCGCCCGGCATATTCTTATCACAGCCTACAACGGTCATCAACCCGTCGTAGTTCATCGCCTGTACGACCGTTTCCATGGAATCCGCGATAATATCGCGGGAAGGCAGGGAATATCGCATCCCATAAGTGCCCATGGAAATCCCGTCGCTCACGCCGATGGTATTGAACACCAAACCCACAAGATCCCCCTCATTGACCCCCTCTTTTACGTACTGTGCCAAATCGTTGAGGTGCATATTGCATGGGTTTCCTTCATAACCGGTACTGCCGATGCCGATCAGAGGTTTGTTAAGATCAGCTTCCTGCAGGCCGATAGCGTAAAGCATGGCCTGGGCCGCGGGTTGTGTTGGGTCCTGGGTAACATTTTTGCTATACTTGTTCAATTCCATGAATGTTCTTGTTGGTTTTTGGCGTAAACACAAGGGTTTCCCGACAAGGCCAAAGATAATTGTTTCAAAGGGTCTATCGGATTGGCCCCGTTCGCTGGTTCAAATTCAATGGGTGGAATATCAGGTTATTCTACTGATCCACAGTACTATAGGTTAATAATTTTACCATATTCAATAATTGAGCGCCCTGTCTTAGTGCAAACGAAAGCTAACCGGATCCCCGTATTTCTTTTGAGAAAGTATGGAAATTGCCTTTTGGCTCAATTGCAGGATCCGCGGATATCCCCCGGTGGTTTGTCCATCGCGCATTAAAATTATGAGCTTACCGGCTGCGGTAAGTTGTATCGTACCGGGGAGGGTGGCAGACGTGAGCATCGTGGTTGAATGACCGGCGATCTTTTGTTCCAGTTGATAGGCCATACGGTTATTTTCCTTGGCAATCATGAAATCCATGGAAAATAGCTTTTCCAATTGCCGGTCATTCAATAGGTTAAATTCGGGACCATGGTATACCTGCAGTTCATTTTCCTTGTGAAATGGTTCGGGCTTGACAGAGGTAATTTTCGGGTCGAATTTGGAGACGGGTTCATAATCGAGTCCCATGGATTCCCTGATCCGGTTTATTGGTGTAATGGGCTTATAAAAAGATCGACTACCCAGTACCGTTTTCGTTTGAAAGCCATTTTTAATGGCCAGGTACGCCCTGAATCCATTGATCAATTTCCCAAAGGACAACGTATCCCCCTCCCGGATTTTGTGCACCTGATATCCACTTACCGGGGTATCATTTAGGCGGGCTGACATTTCAGCTCCTGCTATGGCAATGAACGTTGGGGCATGAAATTTTAAAACCGGCCCGGTCATCGTAATTTCCATGACAGCATCGGTTACATCATTTTCCAGGAGGGTATTGGCCATGGAAGCGGAATAACGATCCATTACGCCGGATACAGGGACTCCTTTATTCCGATAATTAAAACGGCCAATATCCTGAATAGTGGAAAAATAACCCGGTGCGACAACATTAAGCATTCATCTGTATTTTTTCTATTTTATAAATTCCAACTTCCGCTTCTATCTTATGTAGTTCGTGTTCCGCTTTTGGTATTGCATAAAACTGAATCTTATCACCAATATTTACAAAGCATGGGTCTTCCTTGGTGACATCAAAAATGGGGATAGGGCAATTTCCTATAATGTTCCAGCCCCCCGGGGACTCCTGGGGGTAAATCCCGGTCTGCTTCCCGGCCAGGCCAACGGCCCCTTTTACCACCTTCGGGCGGGGTGTTTCCTTCCTGGAAGTTTCCATGTATTTCGGCAGCCCCCCCAAATACATAAACCCCGGAAGAAACCCTATCCCATAAACGGTATATGTGTGCCGGGTGTGCTCCTCTATCACTTCAGATACTGTTTTCCCAAGCATAACGGCTATTTCCCCGAGATCAATGCCAAACTGGGGATCGTAGCACACCGGTAATTTCCAGAGAAAGTGTTTTAAAGAGGGCTCTGTCTCCCTGGTGGCATACCATTCCTTCAGCTCCCTCCTCAATTTTGTAAAATCGATCTGACCTTCCCTGTGAATGAGTGTTAATGAATTATAGGCAGGCACAAATTCCCATTCCCCTGGATCCAGATAATTGAGTTCAAGGTGCCGGTAAAATTGTAGAATATCTTCCAATATAGATTCCTCTACCTTATCCGGCCATTCGACCAGAATGGCCTGCTTACCAAAGGGTTTTATGGTTATTGGAAAAGGTGTCACTTTTTAATATGAATATGTTGCCTGGGTAATTCGGAAGAAAGATACACTAATATTTCCAAAGCCGTTGGGGTGTCCCCATGAATGCATAGGGTATCCGCCACCACAGCTACAGGAATCCCGGTAATCGTAATCACTTTTTGGTCCCTGACAATAGACGTTATGTGTTGTAGTACTTTTGAGGGCATCTCTATGAGTGCATTGGGTAAGGCACGGGAAACCAGGGACAGATCATCATTATAGTTGCGGTCTCCAAATGCTTCTTTGGCCACCTGAAACCCCTGATCTGCTGCTTCCTTTTCTATAACAGACCCATAAGGTACGTACAGAATAGTTTGCCCACGAAAATCATCCACGGCCTCCAGAAAGGTACGCGCCAGGTCCCCATCGCCGGCAATGTCATTGTATAACGCCCCATGGGGTTTTATGTGGTGCAGTGTGGCAAATTCCGCCTTTAAAACCGAAGTAAATGCGGCCAGCTGTTGCCTGATGCTCCGGATGAGCTTTTTTTTTGGAAGTTGTATGGAAACCCGGCCAAAATTTTTTGTGTCCGGATAGGAAGGATGCGCCCCGAGCTTTACGCCGTGCCTCAGGGCCAGCCGTACTATGGCGGTCATCGTTTCGGCATCCCCTGCATGCCCGCCGCATGCTACATTACAAGAGGATATATAGGGAAACAGTTCTTTTTCATTTCCAATCCCCTCTCCAACGTCACAATTGATATCAACCGTCAACTCCTTCATTTAAAACAGTCCAAAAACCTTAATAATACTTTTAACACCAAGAACAACCGCCAGGCCTATGATCAGTATGGCCAGGACGTTGTGCCAAATGGTATTTCTGTATTTGCCCAGCACAGAAACCTTGTTTACAATCCATAATAGCAGTACTGCAATAATAGGCAATAAAAGGCCATTGGCCACCTGGGCAAATTGAATAATCTCGATGGGTGTGATGTTGAATGATAATGAAACGACCCCGACTAAAAGTACCATCATCCATATTAGCCGAAACCGCCAATCTTTCATTCCTCCCTGCCATCCAAAGCAGCTCCTGGCAACATACGCCGCCGCCAGCGGGGCCGTAATGGCCGAGGTGATCCCTGCTGCAAATAACCCTATCCCCATACAATACCGGGCAGCATTCCCAAAAAGTGGTTCCAGGCTTTGGGCCAGGTCAAGCGCATTGGTAACTTCCCTTTGATCCATGGAAGTGGCGGCCACGATAATCATCATGGATACAAGTCCTCCCAATGCAATAGATAGCATGGTATCGCGCTTTGCATCAGGAAGGTCGCTTACCGACTTCCATTTCTCGCTAACCAGGGAGGCATGGAGAAAAAGATTGTAAGGGACTACGGTGGTTCCAACCAGGGCTATAATGGTGATCAGGCTGTCCTCGGGGACGGTCGGCATAAAAGTGCCCTTAAACACCGCTGCCAGGTCCGGCTTGGTAATGATAGCGGTCAACATGAATGAAGCACTCATTATTAAGACCAGGGAGACAAATATCTTTTCCAGGGACTTATAGGACCCGAGGTATAGCAAGACAAATGCCACAGCACCAATCAGGTAAGGATAGATGCCTGTGTATTTACTTCCGAAAAGCGCTTCGAGCCCCAGGGTACCCCCGCCAATATTCCCCGCTTCATAGGCTGCATTCCCCAAAACGATCGCCAACAGGATAATACTAATAATCAAGTTCCGTATTATGGGTGTCTTCAGCTGCTTTTTAATAACATCTGCCAGTCCCATTTGGGTAATAATGCCCAGCCTGGCCGCCATTTCCTGCAGCACAATTGTAGCAATTACAGAAAGTAACATGGCCCACAGCAGGGTATAACTGAATTCAACCCCGGCCAGCGTACACGTGGTAACCGTCCCTGGGCCTATAAATGCAGCTGCGACCAACACCCCGGGGCCCATTTTCCTGAACATTGTTCGTAGTGGTTTTAACGGATTGGCTTTGTCGGGTAAATATAACCAGTTTGGCTATCAATTAGGCCTCAGGTCTGAAAATTAGTTCAGGAATTTTAACATAAAAAGTGCATTTCATCTAAAAAATTGCAGTTCGTCTAAAAGTGGGGGTCCATACGTCGATAGAATATACTATTCCTAAAAACTGCAGGTTATTATAATCCCAAATCTAAATTGACCTGCTTACATGAAATGCCTGGAATGTGATAAAGAGCTGAGCTATATCGATCACAGAAATGCCATGGAATCCCTTGGTGTAGAATTGTGTGATCGGCATAAGAAAAGGATGGAAAAGCTGAGGCGGTTAAAAAACACCCCACTGGAGGCCATACAACTCTATTATGGGTTAAAGGTGGCAGGGGTCAACCCCATGCTCGAATGGTGGGATGGAAACAAATCCGTAGATATTGCTATTTCGAGGGTAAAGCTGAATATTGAAATTGACACGGAATATCAGATGCTTACCCACGAACAGGCGATTAATGATCTTGAGCACACGATGCATTCATTTAAGAATGGATTTACCACCATAAGAATTCCCCATATCCTCATTAAGCACTACCTGCAGGATACGGTACAGAATATCGTGGGAATTATGGAGGGCTTACGCGCCAATATCAAGGCAATTTAAACAGAAAGAACCTTAAACCCTAAAATATGGATACGAACAGCAATTATACCGAAAGGTCCTATAGGATAAGCAAACTCATTCTCCTTTTACTCACCTTTGCGGCCTTGAGTATTATTATCAATATCAGTTCAGAAATATCACGTTATTTGTTCGGTCTTCCGGTGATCTTATCTGGCTTACTGGGGATCTATGGTTCCATTTTTATCTTTAAAGGTCTGGATGAACCTACGAATGAAAAAAAGATCATCGCGATTACCGTAAATTTCGCGATGGTCTTACTGATTGTTACCATTTTGATCTCGAATACCATTTACAGGCTGTAAGCAGCACATGAAAAGCGGTTACACGCCGTACCCCGTTCCTTACCATCTTGCGAAAACCTTTTGGGCAAGGTTCACTACCTCCTTTCCTTTTAAGCCCCTGCCCCCTGTCTTCCGCTAAGGTTGCAACACCAGATCAAAACTTCTTTGTTTTACCTCGCTTATTATTTGTATCTTATTTTTCAGAATCGAACTTAATGAAAAATGCAGATCGTAGACAATGGCTTAAAACCGTAGGCCTTTCCGGAGGATTTGCCCTTTTGCGTGGGTTAGAATCCAGAG
>DATGCB010000343.1:0-3873 GCA_035312365.1 Eudoraea sp.
CCCTTATTAACCGCAGGTTTTCAAAATGGTTCCCTGTACCTGTGGTCCTGGGCATTGAAGAATACCTGAAAGGCCCCTTGTTGAGCTATATCAATGAACTGGGATATGTTTCCCTGGGCTTTGAAGCCGGGCAGCACCAGGATGACAAATCAACTGAAAATGCCATTGCCTTTATCTGGCTGTCGCTCGTATTTGCAGGGATCCTGTCTGCCGCAGAACTCCCTGAAATAAAAATACATCATCAAATTCTGGCTTCCGCAGCCGGAGCGAACCACTTTTTTTATGAAGTCACCGACCGGTTTCATCTCAAGGCAACGGACCATTTTAAAATGGCTGCAGGATTTCAAAGCTTTGATGCGGTAAAAAAAGGCACGCTCCTTGGTACACAAAACGCCAAAGATGTGGTCGCGTCAAAAAATGCGGTCCTCTTTATGCCCTTGTACCAGGATCTGGGGGAAGATGGCTTCTTTCTGATCAAAAAGATTCCGAACTGGGCCTTGAAGGCCTCTGCATTTCTTCGAAAAATCAACTGGGACCTTTTTCTGGTGCTACTCCCGGGGATTTCCTGGGCGGACAACACAAGGAAAAACCTGAAGATAAACACTACGCTCGTCCGCTTTATGAGGAGACCCATTTTTCATTTATTGGGTTACCGGAGGAGCACATCAGCCCACCGCCAAACGATCATGAGCAACAGGGAACAAAGCGCAAAGAAGTCGCTGTATAAAACCACGTGGTGGTACAAAAAATAAGTAGTGCGGATTTGTGGCTACATTCAATGGTTCACGGGCAACCGGTTAATCTTTTAAAACCGGGTTATCGGCCTGCCAGACATTATTTTCCCCATGTACATCGGCCATCAGCTGGGAGGGATCTATCACCAGAGCCTTTATTTCAGACAGCGGTTTGTCTATGGTAAATTCATAGGAGGGAAATGCCCACGGCCAATCAGGTAGTTGGGTTCTTTTCAGGGTCGGATACGGATTATCTTTTTCACCGCGCATGATACGGAGCGGGGCATAGTATGTTTCCTGCATACCATCTACCGTTACTAACAATATATCTATCGGCATAGGCATCAGGCCGATGCGTTCGAGGACCACCTTTGTTTTATCGCCCTCGGCACTGACTTGTTTGATCGCGTAATCTATAGTGTTGGTGGTCTGTGTCCAGTCTGTCAGGTACCAGTCGAGCTCTATGCCAGATACCTTTTCGGCCGTTCTTTTGACATCATTGGGCGTGGGATGTTTAAATTTAAAATCTTCATAATACCTTCTGAGAGTCTCCATGAGCTTATCCTGCCCAATGATATAACCCAGTTGGGCCAGGAAGACTTCTCCTTTGTTGTAAGCCGCCCGGTAATAGGCAAAATCAATATTATACCGATCGGCATGTGTGGTTTGTGGCTGTTCCTGCCCGGATTCCACCAGGGAAAAATAACCCTGATAACCCCCTTCAAATGGATGGTCATTTTGTTGTTCCATGACAGCATTCATACAGAGATCGGAGATGAACTCCGTAAATCCTTCATCCATCCATTCGTGTTTGAGTTCGTTGGAGGCCAGCACTTGCTGAAACCATGAATGTGCCAATTCATGAATCGTTACTCCGACCAAACTTCCAAATTTCCGTTTCCCCGTAATAAGGGTGGCCATCGCATACTCCATGCCACCGTCGCCCCCCTGTATTACGGAATACTGATCATAAGGGTAAGGCCCGATGTTCCTGTTGTAAAAAAGCAGCGCTTCCCTTGTTTTCGGTTGAAGGTTTTTCCAGTTTTCTATGATCTCGGGATCATTTTTGTACAGGAAATGCAACATGGGCCCGTTATCTACCTGTAAGGTATCATGGAGGTATTCCGGATCGGCAGCCCACATAAAATCGTGTACCATTGGTGCCTTGAAATGCCAGGTAAGTGTTTCGCCCTTTGGCTTTTTTACCTGGGTTCCCGGGGCTTGATAGCCGTGACCAATTTCCTGCGGATTCTGCAAATACCCGCTGCCGCCAACCACATAGTCTTTGTCAAGGGTTAGTTTTACATCAAAATCTCCCCAGACACCATGATATTCCCGGGAAATGTAGGGGTCTGCATGCCAGCCTTCAAAATCGTATTCCGCCATTTTAGGATACCACTGGCTCATGGAAAGCGCCACCCCTTCCTTATTGTTTCTTCCGGATCTGCGGATTTGTTGCGGAACCTGTCCTTCAAAGTCCATTTCAAAGGTGGTTTTTTCCCCTGGGGCAATGGGTTTTTGTAAAGGTACTTCCAGGACGGTACCCTCCAGGGAATATGGGACCTCCTTACCATCCCGTGAAAGGGACGTGGCCTTTAAATACCCAATTTCCGTTGGCGACAACCCTGCAATTCTACTCTGCCCGTTCACATACATCCTGCCGTCGGGATCCTTTATATTTTGGAGCCGGATGTCCATTTCGCTGCCAGGCTGAAACGCATTGAAATACATATGGAAGTACACCCTGTCCAGGGCATCCGGTGAATTGTTTGTGTATACCAGTCGCTGTGTTCCTGAATATTTATAGTTTTCGACATTCATTTCCACCTCCATGCTGTAATCAACATGTTGCTGCCAATACGCCGTATTGTTTTGGGCCTGAAGCGTAAGGGCTGTCATTATTATTGTTACTAAGAAGGTAATCCTTTGAGTACTTTGCATTTTGATTAAATTTTAATAGCGTCCCTGTTCACTTTATCTGCCAGGATCAGGGCATTGTAGGCGTTCACTATTTTACCTGACTTACAGATTTCGTCAAATGTCGTGGCTTTTGATGGGTCTCCGCCCAGGATGACTGTAGTCTTCACCTTCAGGCCGGATACCATAATAATTTTTTTTACTTCCGATGCCGTTAAATTTGGGTACTGAGATCTTATAAGTGCCGCCACACCGGCCACAGCCGGGGCGGCCATTGAAGTCCCCCCCTGAAATTCATATTTGTTATGGGGCATTGTTGAATAAATATCGCTGCCTGGAGCAAATACATCCACATTTTTCTTGCCATAATTGGAGTATTCAGCCACCATTTCCGAGCCGTATTTGGGCTCCAGGGCACCAACTTCAATCACATTATCCACGATTTCACCACCCTCGTGATTTCCGTGGTCATTCGGGAACCCCGGATTTTTTGGATCGTCTATATTTTCACCATCATTCCCGGAGGCATGTACTATCAGCACATCATTTGCGGCGGCGTATCTGAGGGCATCATAGACCCATTCTGCATTCGGGGAATAGCCTTTTCCCAGACTCATATTAATGATCTTTGCCCCGTTGTCAACGGCATATCGAATTCCCAGGGCAACATCCTTATCGTATTCATCGCCATTTGGCAGCATCCGGACACTCATAATCTCCACATTATTGGCAACCCCGTCTATACCTATTCCATTATTTCTTTCGGCGGCGATAATACCAGCCGCATGGGTCCCGTGGCTTTCGTCCACAGATCTGTTCATTGGATTGCCATTGCCATAATTCCTGTCATTGAAATCGTACGGATCGTCACCAACCACTTCCCTCCCGTTAAAATTTACGTTGAGGTGATATTCCAATTGTTCAGAAAAGTGTTTTATTGCCTCATTTAATTCGGTGAAGATCTCCTGCATACTGTCCTTGATCGTAAACATTTGCTTCAGAATTCCTATGTGTTGTTGCAGCGCGGCATCCTCTGTTTTTATTGCGGCGATCTCCTTTTTCGTGTAGGTTTCCTTCCCCAAATGCTTTTTAACGGCATCGTCGGCATTCTTCACCGCCTGAAGAATTTGTTCGTATTGCTGTTTGTTTTGCTGAGCCTTTGAATACTCAGCCTCTAATTCCACCCTGGCCCTGCCCTGGAGAAAAGCATCGCCAATTTTCA
>DATGCB010000344.1:0-5108 GCA_035312365.1 Eudoraea sp.
GACTCACCCGGGTGTTCCGGATAGGTATGGCTCATTCCCAGGGGATCAAGTACCCGCCGTTTTACATACACCTCAAAGGGGATACCACTGGCCTCCTGCATGGCCAGGGAGATCAGTACCCAGCCATAGCTATTATACAAATAGTCTGTTCCGGGTTCAAAGTACAAAGGGTCATCCTTAAATATCCGGATCCCTTCCCTAATCGTAAAAGGTTCATTATTTCCGTATTCCTTGCCCTTATATGTCCGTATCCCGGCCATATGGCCAGCGAGCTGCCGTATGGTAAAATCGAACTCCTTTTTTGGATAGTAAGGCACATAGTCATAAAATGAAGCATCCAGGGCTATCGTGCCTTCCTCCACCATTTTGGCCAGGGCTGTTGCGGCTATCGGTTTAGAAACACTCCCCACCCTGAAAATGGTCCGCCTGGGATTGACCGGAACTTTGGTCGCGAGATCGGCATATCCATAACCTTTTTGAAAGAAGACCCTGCCTTCCCTCCGCGCGGTGACCGCCAGTCCCGGGACTTTATTCTGACGGACCAGTTCGCTTAACAGCACAGCCGCCTTCCCCAACCCGCCGGGAACCAGATCATTGCCCCGGAGACGTGCTCCAGCCATTAATTTCTTTAAGTTTGTGCGCCTGGATTTCAATGCAGTTCTTTTATCTGAATAATAACCGGCCGGTATAAAGTATTTCAACGTCTACCAATGCCGGCCGGTGAAAACTGACTACATCCCCTGTGCCCCGTATCACTCCGTTCAGTGCCTGCTGCGGATTCACAAATATGTCATTGGATCCCCGGTGATCAAGGGCCACGTTTTCTGCCACAAGGCCGTCAGCTTCGATGCGGGAATCTCCGGCGGCAATGGTGATATTCAGATTTGAGGTGTTCCCCGTCAACCTGAGAAACGCGATCCCATTCACCACTACATGGATGTCCCGGGATGCCAATTCCAATTCAAACGAACCGTCGGTTGTTTCCGAGGAGGAATCCACAAAACTCTCTGCATAAAGGGTAATATCGTCATACGCCAATACCCCATCGCTCCGGATCGGGAAGGCAGTACTGCTCCGGATCTCCTCTATATTGGGTGAGGTAACATAAATCCTGGTACTCCCATATTCCCGAAACAAATTACAATTATTGGTATCCGTCAAAAGGAGTCGCCCATCCCTGACCTCAATACCCACCTCTTCCCTTAAATGGGTCCCTGTTTGCACTTCAACGCGCTGAGTATCACCCTGTTTTAAAATCAACTCAATGTTCTCAAAAACCGTTATGGTACTGAAATCGGGGACTGAAACCTCTTCCCTTACAATATCCCCCGCATTTTGAAAGCAGTCCGGAACATTATCACCATTACAGGCAGCAAGCAAGAATAGCATCAACAGGCCCCATAGGGACTTGCTTATGTTACCTTCCAACCGCCAATTTATCAATTTCAAACTGAGTTATTTTATATTTTTTATACCCTTCTATACTCCTGCTATCTTCTGACTATTTCCTGCCGGGTGTTCACCCCTGTCTGTAATCACGTATTTATAAGCGGATCCCAACGCCAAACTCCACGGCCTCTGCCTTGGCACCGTGAGATTTTAAGGTCACGGCTCCAAACCATTTATCGCCAAAATAACGCTTAAGCCCCATCCTGTTGTAGACCTGTCCTTCAAATTTAAATGGATAATAAACATAATAGCCCAGTTGGGAGATAACACTCATTTTATTGATAAACAATTCATGTCCTATAAATAGTCCTACCCTTTTGAAGTCATCACCGGCATCTACATTCAATTCCGGGAACGAGATGGATTGAAACCGGATGAGTTCCTTTAAAAAATTAGAGAAGAAGACATCCGCACCAACCTGCAAGGCGCTTATTCTTCCCAATCGCTTATCTGCATAGGCGGAGAAAATATAGAAAGGAAATTGACCCGAGTTAATGATATCACTTTCGTTCAGTCCCATCCTGAAGGCCAGGTTATAACGTATAGGTTCCCTAAAGTCCGCCCGAACTTCCTTTCTGATATAGGGAGACGACTCCCTTTCATCAAGGCTGTAGACCAGGCCGGCGTTTAAGGAAAAGGTATTGGTGGAGGTGTTTGGGGCTTTGAAATTAGCATTGGAATAGTGTATAATGGAAATACCGGCTTTAATCCCCAGATGTTTTGTGATGTATTCCCTGTAATAGTTGAGCATCACATAGGTAGAACTCAGCAGATGCGTGCCAAAAGCATTGTTTCTGAAATTAAGGTTTTTGTCATAGGGATTCGTATTGTACGCAACACCCTGTCCTATCCGGAATTGCAGTTTCCTTTTGAAAAAATAAAAATTATAGTGTGCATACAGCCCAAAGTTGTGGCCCAGGGTACTGTTGTGGAAATCCTGATAGACAAAAGAAAAGCCCGTATCCGGATAATTGTATGTGCGTTGCCACTCCTCATGGCCATAGGTCTTTTTGTTGATTGCCAGGATCAATCCCGTGGGATGTTCGCTGATCAAATGGGAAATATCCGGATTATGAAGTATAATTGATCCGTAGAAGGGATTGGCATCTAATGTAAATCTATCCGCGATCTCTTCTTCCTCCTGGGAAAAACACCAAAAGCTGAGGAACAGGAGGGCCGTAAGGAATCTGGTATTCATTGGGAGCAAAAGTAGAAAAACTAATTGGTTTCAAAATTGCTAATAATTGTGAATAGTTTCATTTGCAAATACCCCCTGAAAGTTGAATAGTGTGAATTTCTATTTCTTCAATGCAGTGATTCTGGGCAAAAAGAATTATTGAAGCCCTGGACGCCATTGATTTAAAAGGTACGGTGTACCTTTTAAATTATGGGCGAGATGATGCGGCTGGTTGTCAGTAAGGCCTGCGCTCGATCTGGCTCCTCTCTCCAAATGTACACAGTATATTTCTCATTCGGCCCTACTTCCTTTCTTTGTACAAGCAAAGAAACGAAGAGGGAAAAGCCATCACTTTATTCTCACAAAAGTTTTTCTATGATTCTTTTTTTGCATCGCCCAAAAAAAGAACCAAAAAAAGTCTAGGCTGATTTTTCTTTTCTTGAAATCTACGCGCTTTGCTACCAAATGAAAAATAGGCCGGGTTTTTCAATGTTTTGGCATGAATGAAAGTAATCCTACTGCAAGAATAGGTCGAGGAAGCATTGAATGGTACTCGTTCCGCCGGAGGCGGAATGGCAAAGTTCTGAGACCGGTTTTTCGCATTTTGCGAAAAAATTCATGCGGACGCCGTCGATTTGGAAGGTACGGTGTCCCTTCTAAAGTATGTACGCCTGCCAACCGTAGCATTGCGTAGGTCGGGGTTGACGCGGCCGGTTGTAGGTAAGGCCATCGCTTCATCTGGCTCCTCACTCAAAATGTACACCGTACATTTTTCTTTCGGCCCTGCTTCGTTTTCTTTGGATGAGCAAAGAAAATGAAAAGTACAACGCTACCGCTTAAAAGGCAGTATTAAAATACCGCCTCAGCAATCGCTCTGATGTTATCCGATTTCCCCATGGAATAATAGTGAAGGACCGGGACCCCTGCTGCCTTGAGTTCCTTCGATTGTGCAATGGCCCATTCCACACCTACCTTGCGAACCTCGGCATTGTTCCTGCAGGCATCCACGGCATCAATAAGGTCCTGCGGCAGATCTATACGGAATACCTGGGGCAATAATTGCAGGTGCCGTTTTACCGCAATGGGTTTTATCCCCGGAATAATGGGTACGGAAATACCCATTTCCCTGGCTTGCCTTACAAATTCAAAATATTTTGCATTGTCAAAAAACATTTGAGTCACTATATAATCAGCCCCGGCGTCTACCTTATCTTTCAGCCGCTTTATGTCCGATACCAAAGAGGGGGCTTCCAGATGCTTCTCGGGATACCCAGCCACCCCTATGCAGAAATTCGCACAATCATCGGTCTCAATTACCTCATGCAAGTAATTTCCCTTATTGAGGTTTCTGATCTGATTTACCAGGCCCAAAGCATAGTCATGCCCGCCTTTGGTGGGCTCAAAATATTGTTGTTCCCTCATCGCATCACCCCGAAGTGCCATGACGTTGTCCAGCCCCAGATAGTGACAATCCACCAAAAGGTACTCCGTTTCTTCCTTGGTGAATCCACCGCAAAGCACATGAGGAATGGTATCCACATCGTACTTGTGCTTTATGGAAGCACAAATGCCTACCGTACCGGGGCGCATGCGGGTTAATTTCTTGTCGAGCAGGCCATCGCGATCAATATATACATATTCCTCCCGGGAGGTGGTTACATCTATAAAGGGCGGATTGAATTTTATCAATGGGTCAATATTGTCATACAATTCCTGTATACTCCTCCCCTTCACCGGGGGAATGATTTCAAACGAGAACAACGTTTCCCCCCTGGCTTTTGCTATATGTTCAGTTACTTTCATTTATCATGAACTTGGTTCAGAACCACCCCTCCCGCTTTACGGGTATTTTCAGGTCCTTTTATAAATCTTTTTATCAATAATTTTTGGGCGCCACCCTCATTGCTGTGCATATCTTGCAACCCACGGCCCACAGACACCATTCGGGTCCGGGGGCTTTTCGCTGTATCCCTGGGCCGCGCAAGCGACTTCAGGGGATGCCGCTGCAATCCCTGGCGCACTTCTAAACACCTATTTTTCATTCCGGCCAACAACCGCAATTTTGCCCATGGCCCGAAACGCATCGGGGGGGCATTGTATCCTGTCAACCTTCCGCTATATTCGGGGCCAGCCACTTTGTGGCCTCCTCCAGCGGGATCCCCTTTCTTTCTGCAAAATCCCTGACCTGATCCTCCCTGATCTTTCCCAGCCCAAAATACCTGGCCTCCGGATGTGCAAAATAGTAGCCGCTGACACTTGCAGCAGGCCACATGGCTAAACTATCCGTCAGTTTCACTCCAATGTTGCCCTCCACATCCAACAATTCCCAAATGGTTAATTTCTCCAAATGGTCCGGGCAGGCAGGATACCCCGGTGCGGGCCGGATTCCCTTGTAGGCCTCCCTGATGAGTTGTTCATTACTTAGATCTTCGGCCGCCGCATAACCCCAATATTTGGTACGCACTTCTTTATGCAAATACTC
>DATGCB010000345.1:0-10060 GCA_035312365.1 Eudoraea sp.
AAATTTTTATGTCATTATCTAAAACAGTAGGCGGGGTGCCACCCCCCTCAACCTGCCCCAGGCCTTTTGCGGTAGGCACGGTTTTATTTGACCTGGCAAGGGAGATGATCTCTGCAGGGTCCACGGCACCATATTCATCCGCCAATAGGGTCCCCAATGCCAGCCTTATCTGGTCGGTGCAATGGCATACCATCTGGTTCACATTCATTTTGCCGAACAAAGGTTGTTGTTCGGGAGTCAGTTGGTCAATTCTTTTGAAAAACCTTGTAATCTGTTCTTCGGTCACCTTTGATTAATTTTCTACCCGGGATTTTAATACAGTGCTTTGTTGTATGTTCGCTTTCTATTCATAGCGGACCTTGATGGTCAGCGATATCCGTTAACCCCGCGGGACTTGTTAATGTACATATATTTACCGCAGGTTTGAAAACTCCTTATTTGGCGCCTCGCTGAACCCCTTAGCGATGAGCCAAATACCCAAAATTATTTCACTTAATCCCATTGGCAACATAATAAGGTACATCAAAGCTCCTGTGGAATACCCAAAAATACTCATTAAAGTATCCACGAGCAGCCCGAAAATTGCTATAAATCCTCACACCGAAAGGAAACGCGGGATGAGTCTTGTGATAATCATCAGGTAATAAAAAATCCTGATCCAATGGCATAGGTCAGAAGGCCTATATTTTGGGCTGAACCGCGTGTATAACGAATGACTTCTCCCATGGACCTTAGGCAGGAGGACTCAGGTGTGCCTGCCTGCACATATTTTTGGCCGTTATAAAGTAAGGCCAGCAGTAGTATACCACTGATAATCAGGGTAACGAACTCACCTAGTCTGATTCCTGCAAACCAAAGGGCTATACGTTCACTATATTTCTTTAATACAGGGAATAGCAATACCGCAGCACCAAACCAAGCGGCACCTGCTACAAAGTCAAGGATCACGGCAATTTTCACGGAAGTTGAATGAGCCGATATTTCTGCCAGAAAATCACCAGAGCCAAATAAAATGGGTTCCAGGATGACGCTATAACTTAAAATGGCTGCGAACTATTGTAGCAGGATTAATGCTCCGGCGGTTTTGACCATATTTTTGTCAGCGGCCATATTTTGCCCTTTACTTATTAGACGGTATTTTTGTGTGTTGGGTTGCCTGGGTCAATTTATTTCAGACAATGAGGCATATCGCCTTTCAGGAACCCTGGGGATACCTAATATACCGGGAATACCTTCGGGATCGCAATTCACCACAGAATTTATTATGCTATGGGTCAGCAGGTATTAAAAAATGCGGTTTAAAATTGCGCCCCTATTTCATTACCCATGCCCGGCACATTCCAAAGAAATCCTTATTTTTGTTTTTCAAAAGTGCTGGTCACCCAACTCATGAGTCAAAAAGTACTACTTTCCTCAAAAGAGATACACATTATTCTGCACCGTCTGGCCTGTCAACTTTTAGAAAATCATCTGGATTTCAAGGATACTGCCCTTGTTGGCCTGCAGCCAAGAGGAACATTTCTAGCGGCGCGACTTACAAAAATTCTCAGGAATGACTATGGGGTAAAACACATAGATCTTGGCTTTTTGGACATAACCTTTTACAGGGACGATTTTAGGAGAGGAGACAGGACCCTGGAGGCGAGCAGTACCGAAATGGACTTTTTACTGGAAGGGAAAAAGGTGGTCCTGATCGATGATGTACTCTATACCGGACGCAGTATTCGGGCGGCACTTACTGCCATTCAGTCCTTTGGACGGCCAAAGGAAATTGAGCTTTTAACACTTATAGACAGGAGGTTTAGCAGGCATTTACCAATACAGCCGAATTACAGGGGCCGGCAGGTGGATGCCATTAACGAGGAAAAGGTAAAAGTACTGTGGGAGGAAAATGACGGAAAAGATGTTATATATCTGATAAACAAATAAAATTCGGCATATGGACATACTTAAGGAACTGGATTTAGTGGATTTAAATGAAAGTGAATTAAAAAAGGATTCGGTCATCATACGTTTTGGACAGTTTGAAAGTATCGACCTTATTCATGCACTGGATGAGCGGCTTTTTAATGAAATTCCGGAGCATATAGGGAAGCATGACGGGCATGAAGTCAGTATGGATGACAGTCACGGCACCCTGTTTACCTACGGGAGTAATGCGGAAACGCTGTTTAAAACAATGCATCCGATCCTCGACGGATTTGATTTCTTGGAAGGTGCCGTGGTACACCTCACATTTAACAGAAAGGGAAATGAACCACTGGACCTTGAATTCGAATTTAAAAAAAATTGCAAACCATAATCGATAGTCAGAAATGAGTGAACTGAGTGTAAACCACTTACTTGGCATTAAATATCTTAGGGAAAGGGATATCCAGCTCATTTTTGAAACTGCAGATCATTTTAAGGAGGTTATTAACCGGTCTATTAAAAAAGTGCCTTCGCTTCGGGATATCACGATTGCCAATATTTTTTTTGAGAACAGTACGCGAACCAAACTATCTTTTGAACTTGCCGAAAAACGATTGTCCGCGGATGTTATTAACTTTTCTGCAGCCCAGTCGTCCGTAAAAAAAGGCGAAACGCTGATAGATACCGTCAACAATATCCTGTCTATGAAGGTAGATATGGTGGTTATGCGACACCCCAACCCTGGGGCCGGTATTTTTTTATCCAGGCATGTAAAGGCGGCGATCATCAATGCCGGGGATGGCGCCCATGAACATCCGACCCAGGCGCTGTTGGATTCCTTCTCTATCCGTGAAAAGCTTGGCGATGTATCAGGAAAGAACGTTGTTATCGTTGGCGATATATTACATTCAAGGGTGGCTTTGTCCAACATATTCGCACTTAAATTACAGGGGGCCAATGTTAAGGTTTGTGGCCCCAAAACACTTCTTCCAAAGCATATAGAATCACTGGGAATCGAAGTTGAAACCAACCTTAAGAAAGCCCTGAATTGGTGCGACGTGGCCAATATGCTGCGAATACAAAATGAGCGAATGGACATGAGTTATTTTCCTACAACCAGGGAGTATGCACAGCAATTCGGGATCAACAAAGCCCTTTTGGACAGCCTGGAGAAGGAAATAGTGATCATGCATCCGGGACCTATCAACCGTGGCGTGGAAATAACCAGTGACGTGGCAGACTCCAAACAATCCATTATCCTGAACCAGGTAGAGAACGGGGTAGCCATTCGGATGGCCGTGATCTATCTATTGGCTTCAAAAATTAAATAAGATACCATGATTTTCGATAGAGAGGACAATATTACCATCGTATTGCAGGATAATGCATCCCTCCGGACATTTATTGAAAACCTGAACTCAGCCTATAAGGACTTAAAAAACGACCACATTATCCTTAACCTGTTTTCATTTGCAAAACTCAGGTCAGATGATCTCCTCGAGTTCCTGCAATTATCCAATACCCACAGGGCTTCCGGGAAATCATTTATATTGGTTACAGGAAAAGTGTCCTACGATGAGGTACCTGACGAGATTTGTGTGGTGCCAACCATTCAGGAGGCAAGGGATGTTATTGAAATGGAAGAAATAGAAAGGGATTTGGAGCTGTAATTATCGACGAGGATAAGCAGCCATGTATTATGTAACACCGGGCTGCCCGCTGAATTTTAGAACCTGCCAAAAGGTGGCCTGTAAAGGAACCTGTTGGCCATGGGAAGGGTTCATGACATACTTTTCTTTATAAGATTTTTTACCGCTTTCCATATTTACTAGCTTTGCACCCATGAAATATCACCTTGCACAAATTAATATTGCCAGAATGCTGGCACCGATTGACAGTGATATAATGGCCGATTTTGTAAATAACCTGGACCGCATTAATGCGCTGGCAGAACAAAGCGAAGGCTTTGTTTGGCGTTTAGCGGAAGAAGGGAACAATGCGACCACCGTTCAACTGTTTGATCACGAATTTTACATAGTAAATATGTCGGTCTGGACCTCGGTGGACGCTTTATTCCAATTTACGTACAAGACGGCACATGTTGAAATATTTAAACGGCGGAAGGAGTGGTTTTCCAAAATGCAGGATATGCACATGGCCCTTTGGTATGTGGAAGCCGGCACCATACCATCAACTTCTGAGGCAAAAAGGCGACTGGATTATTTAAATGCAAACGGTGAATCACCGTACTCCTTTACCTTTAAAAGGAATTTTACCCTTGAAGAGAGCCTGAACTATAAGCCCGTGAAATGTTGAATCCTGAAAATGAACTGAGCTTGGGTGAATTTACGGATCGCCCAGTTGGATACCGTTTGGCATTTAGCTTTTAAGGGGTGTATTCCGTAACCTGCCGTGATTCCCCGGGGCCTTTAACATTGGACTTCCGTACATATAAGGGCTAACCACCTTGTTAAATTGAAGAGATTATCCTTAGTTTTGGCATCTAAATTTATAATTTTTAATCCGTTGTGAAATTAACCATCCTGGGATGTTACGCTGCAACACCAAGAACATGGTCTAACCCCACGGCCCAGATCCTGGAAATAAGAAACCACCTTTTCCTGATCGATTGCGGGGAAGGTACCCAGGTACAGCTCCGGAAGAGCAAAACAAAGTTCTCCAGGATTAGTCACATTTTTATTTCCCACCTGCATGGGGATCATTTTTTTGGTTTACCTGGCCTGATCTCCACGTTCCGTCTCCTTGGCAGGGAGAAGGAGATGCACGTTTACGGCCCCAAAGGCATTAAGGAAGCTATTACCTTACTGTTGAAACTGGGGAACTCCTGGACCAATTTTCCGCTGTTATTTCATGAGCTATCTTCAAATGCGCCCGAGGTGATATTCGAAGATGAGAAGGTAAGCGTTACCACCCTTCCGTTAGATCATCGAATTTATACCAACGGCTTTCTGTTCAGGGAGAAAATAGGGGAACGGAAATTAAATGCAGAAGCCGCCGGAAGGTATAAGATCGAAAAAAGTCAATTTCAAAACATAAAAAACGGAGCGGATGCCACCCTCGACGACGGCACCTTTATCCCCAATGCGTTACTGACCCTGGATCCTCCGAATCCAAAAACGTATGCCTACTGCAGTGATACCGCGTACATGCCGTCACTCATTCCCCTGATCAGGAATGTGGATGTGCTTTACCATGAGGCCACATTCCTGGAAACGGAATCCGATCTATCAGCCAGAACCAGACATTCCACGGCCAGGGAAGCAGCTACCCTGGCAAAAGCTGCCCGGGTGGGCCAACTCATCCTGGGGCATTTTTCCACACGTTATAAATCCATAGAGGGATTTAAGGCGGAGGCCATGAAGATTTATCCGGATGTGGCACTGGCGGATGATGGCAAAGTGTTTGAATTTTAGGTTTAATCAAGCACATATTCCGCATAATATAACTTTCCTATTAGCCATCTTTTCCTCAACTTTGTTTATCTTGTTTTTTAATTAACACCTCATGCAAAAGGACCTCGGCAACTTTCGAAAATCATATAAAAAAAGTGCACTGACGGAGGATTCCATCAGTGAAGATCCGATGGAACTTTTTCAAAGATGGTTTTATGAAGTTGAAGGAACCGAAGGTGTTGAAGAACCTAATGCCATGACTGTCGCCACGTCTGGTCTGGACGGTTATCCTAAAAGTCGTGTCGTATTATTAAAGCGGTACACCTATGAAGGATTTATATTCTATACCAATTATGATAGTGAAAAGGGGAAGGCCATAGCTGCTGATCCAAGGGTGTGTCTTTCATTTTTTTGGACAACGCTTGAAAGGCAGGTAATTATCAAGGGGGACGCCGAAAAGATATCCGGGAATATGTCGGATGGTTATTTTGAATCGAGACCCGACGGAAGTAAACTTGGAGCCATCCTCTCTGACCAAAGCAGTGTAATACCTTCCAGGGAAGTGTTGGAACAAAAGTTGTTGGCGTTGGAAAAGAAGTATGAAAACAAAGAAATACCCCGGCCGGAATATTGGGGGGGGTATTTGGTAAGGCCTGTTTCCATGGAATTCTGGCAGGGCAGACCCAACCGGCTACACGATAGGATCAGGTATACGCTCATGAAGGATTACCAGTGGAAAATTGAACGCCTGGCACCATAGCCGAATAGCATCTGGAGGCTGGTGCCGGGGCCCTGATGTTATTTGACGTCGCGTGCGGAACTCAAGGCTGGGTGTTGATTGTATTTTGGGCTCACTTAATATGTTACATTATGAAAGAATTAATTTTAGTACGTCATGGTAAGTCTTCCTGGGAATATTCGGCAGCAGACAAGGACCGGCCACTTTTGGAAAGAGGTATTGAGGACGGGTATTTGGTCTCGGGAGCTTTTAAAGCTAAATCGCCGGGTATAGATATGGTTTTTTCCAGCCCGGCCAACAGGGCCTTTCATACCTGTATGATCGTATTAAGAACCATCAATTTTCCATTGGACCGGTGCAGGATTACGGAAGCACTGTATGACTTTTCAGGGGAAAGTGTAATGAAATTTGTCCGTGGCATGGATAATAATCTGGATAGGGTAATGATCTTCGGACATAACCACGCTTTTACCCATGTGGCCAATCAATGGGGGAATCAGAGTATTGCAAATGTTCCCACAACGGGTTTGGTGCATTTGCAATTCGACGTTGATGATTGGGGTGAGATAGAACGTGGAACAACCTTTCAAAAAATCTTTCCAAAACACCTTAAATAATGATGATTAAAACCAAAAATGAATACATAAACAGGGAAATAAGCTGGCTGAGATTCAATGAGCGCGTATTGCAGGAAAGTGCTGACGTCAATGTACCCTTGATTGAACGACTTCGGTTTCTGGGTATATTTTCCAATAATCTCGATGAATTTTTTAAGGTCCGATACGCTACTGTCAAAAGGATCGTCGAGGCCGGAAAAAGCGGGAAGAGTGTGCTTGGCGGCGAAGTGGCCAAGGATTTGCTGGAAGAAATCACAAAAATTGTCATTAACCAACAGGAAGAAAGCCTTGAAATACTAAAAGACATCGAGCGCGAACTGGAGGCCCAGAATATTTTTATCATCAATGAGAACCAAACAAACGAAGCCCAGGAAGAATTCATAAAGAAATACTTTATAGAAAATGTAAGTCCTGTTTTAATGACGATCATCCTGAATGATCTTGCTCAGTTTCCCATGTTGAAGGATACTGCGGCCTATCTCGCTGTTAAAATGGTGCTTATTCCCGAAGAAGGTGCCGGACATGGAAAAATGAAAGGGGCGAATATCAGGTATGCGCTCATTGAGATCCCCAAGGGAATAGATCGGTTTATAGAGCTTCCAAAGGACGGGAATAAGAGCTACATTATGATCCTGGACGATCTGATCCGTTATTCTTTGAGAAGCATTTTTAATATGTTCACCTATGAGTCTATTTCTGCCCATATGATTAAAATAACGCGGGATGCAGAGTTGGATATTGACAATGACCTGAGTAAAAGTTTTATTGAAAAAATATCGACCAGTGTTGAGCACCGTAAGATAAGTGATCCGGTCCGCTTTGTATATGATCAGTGCATTGAAAAAGATACCCTGAAATTTCTCAAGGAAAAAATGAATATTGAGGATACGGATAGTGTTATCCCGGGGGGGCGTTATCACAATCGACGGGATTACATGGCTTTCCCAAGCCTTGGCCGGCAAGATCTTCTATATGAAAGAATTGCACCCTTACCCATAAAAGGCCTGAGTTTGGAAGGCAGTCTTTTTGAAGCGATAGCCAAAAAGGATTACCTGCAATATACACCTTACCAGACTTTTTCCTATGTCATTAAGTTTCTGCGTGAAGCTGCTCTTGACCCAAAGGTAAGAAGCATCAAAATTACGGTCTACAGATTGGCAGACGACTCTCAGGTGGCTTCCTCCCTGATCAATGCAGTGAAGAATGGCAAACAGGTAACCGTGCAGATTGAGTTGCAGGCGCGCTTTGATGAACAGGCCAACATCCAATATGCAGAACAACTTCAGGCAGAAGGGGTAAAGCTGATATTCGGAGTTCCGGGTTTAAAGGTGCACAGCAAAATTTGCGTTATTGAGCGGGAAGAAGGGGGGCAGGTAAAGCGGTACGGATTTATAAGTACCGGAAATTTTAATGAATCTACCGCACGGATCTATACAGATTATACCCTGTTTACGGCCTATGAACCTATTTTAAAAGAAGTGAATAAGGTTTTTGATTTCTTTGAAACAACCTATAAGATAAACAAATACAAACGCCTGGTTGTTTCTCCGCATTATACCAAAAAAGTCTTTATTAAATTGATTGACAAGGAGATATCAATTGCAAAGGCAGGGATGGAAGCATTTATCAAAATAAAGATGAACAGTTTTACCTCTTATGAAATGGTGGATAAGCTGTATGAAGCCAGCAATGCAGGCGTGAAGATTCAATTGATCATCAGGGGAATCTGCTGTCTTGTTCCGGGAGTGGAGGGGATGAGTGAAAATATAGAGGCCATCAGCATCGTGGATAAATTTTTAGAGCATCCCAGGGTATTTATATTCGGCAATGACGGGAAACCCCAGGTCTATATTTCTTCCGCAGACTGGATGACGCGAAATCTGGAGAATAGGGTAGAGGTCGGTTGTCCCATTTACGACCCCGGAATAAAAAAGGAATTGATGGATACCTTTGAAATTTCCTGGAAGGATAATGTAAAAGCCCGGGTGTATAACTCCAGCCAAAATAACGTTTACAGAAAAAATAATGCCCCCAGAGTACGGTCACAATTTGCGATGTACGATTACTATCTGCAAAAGCTCAGGGAACCATAGGCCCCTGGGCGTTTCAATCAACCACTTCGGAATAAAGTGATGGATTCTGTTGCATCCTGCTTGTTATTTGTACCCCTTTGCAGGTGCCTTAGCCATGGATACGCTCCTTATTTTCCAGGTTTTTTATAATATCAGCCTCAAATTCCAATAATTGTTTCCATTTTCCATCGACCACCTTCCGATCCCCGTATTTTCTTGCAAAATTTAAAAACAAGGTATAGTGCCCTGCCTCACTGACCATTAATTTATGATAAAACTCCGCCAGATCCTTGTCCTGCAATTGTTCTGAAAGCAGTCGGAAGCGTTCACAACTCCTAGCTTCAATCATGGCCGCATATAGCAGGCGATGTACTAATTGAACAGAACGATCACCGCCTTTGGGAAAACAGCTATGCAACGCATTTACATACCCATCTTTCCGATCCCTCCCCAGGGTTTTTCCCCGCGCCAAAATACGATCGTGTACCATTTTAAAATGCCCCATTTCCTCACGGGCAAGGGCAATCATCTCTTCTACCAATTCCGGATATTCGGGAAAGGATATGATAAGGGAGATCGCCGTACTGGCTGCTTTCTGTTCACAATAGGCGTGGTCGATTAAAATTTCATCGATATTTTTCTCCGCGATATTAATCCAGCGGGGATCTGTGGGTAATTTAAGTCCTAACATGGGTGTTTTTTACAAAATTATAAAAGAAGTACACTAATCCAACAAAAGATCTGCGGTCAGATTACATATAATAATTGATGCAGTTTCTAGTTATCTTAATATCTTTGGAGGCCTAGGCGGTGATGGCTATAGCATCTCAATTTATGTAGAACTAAAAGTAGTACATGCAATTTTCTAATCCCGGTGAACATTTACTGGAAATAATTAAGCACAATGTATCTTCTGAAACGAAAAAATGGATCGAAGAGAAATTGGACCGGATAATCAGCACAGCTTCTGCCAGGGAACTTTATCTCACTTATAGCCTTTTAGCCGGTAAAATAGATCATTCCAAACCGCTCGATGTATCCGATGAGGATCCGGAGTTCTCTGTATTTCTCAAGGACCGTAAGGCCAATACCCTGCAGGTAAGTCGAATTTATCTCCTCGTGCGGGTTTTAGAAGAAAATGCGGAATACTTTGTTCCTAAAGTGGCCAACCTAATTCAGGTGGCCGATACCGGGGAACTTGAGACTTTTTTAACGTACCTTATCCTGCTGCCCGGGGCTGAAGCATTTACAAATGTGGCAGTGGAAGCTTTAAGGACCAATATAGCGACCGTTTTCGATGCAATTTCA
>DATGCB010000346.1:0-4326 GCA_035312365.1 Eudoraea sp.
TATTGGAATTGAAAGATTAGGGGCGTTACCGCAGCTAGAAAAGATCTTCAGAAATAAAAATGCATCCGGCAACCCGGATCACCCTTTCCAACGAAATGGCGCACCGTGATTTTACCAGGGTGAATATTGATTTCCGCAACCGCGGTTTCCGCGTAATGCCGGTTTATATTAAAGAATGCAGGGCTATCCTGTTACCCTCGGTATCCTTTGCCAGCGCCATGAACCCGTGACCGCCACCGATCTCTGTCTTTGGCCGAAGGATTTTTCCTCCCGCCCCTTCTACCCTGCCCAGTTCGCCTGCTACATCCGCACAGGAAAAATAGACAAGTACCCCTTTGGAATCACTTGGGGAATACATGGCATGTTTTACCAGGGAACCTGAAGCCCCTTGCCTGGACGGATCATTTGGGAACCACCCCATGACCAGGTCACCGAGATCATGCACCGAAATCTGAACCTGAAAAACAGTTTCATAAAATCCTTTGGCCCTTTCCATATCATGCACAGGGATTTCAAACCAAGCTACCATATCAAATACTTTTCTTATCAGTTTTCCAATTGCGTTTTTAAAGTAGAGAGCCCTTCTTCAAAGTCCTTCCCCACCATCTTATCCATACTCATAAACAGCATCATTATACTCATTGGAAATTTGTTTTTTCCCGTAAAGCCCCAGGTTACCCTGGTTTTTCCCGCAGACCCATCGCCTACCTCAAGGTAACAATCCGAGGTAGATTTCCAGGGCTTTAAAAAACGTAATTCACCTTCGATCCTTTTGCCGGGAACGATCTTTGTAATTTCCTGTTCGCCCTCGCCTACTTCTTTATTGCCATTCCAATAGCTGACACACCCTACTTCCCCGTCGGTACCCGTAAATTTTTTGTCCATGTTCGGATCTTTTTTGGCCCAGGGCGACCATTCATCCTGTTTTTTCAGGAATCTGAGGTGTTCAAAAACCTCCCCTTTGGGCCTTGCAATTTCAATGCTCCTGAAAACATGGTAGGTCTTTGGTGCCACGATGGCCAACAATAAAATCAGGACAACAATCCCAGCCAGAACATAGAGTAGTGTAGTCATTTGTTTATCAATTAGTTAGTTAATGTTTAAATGTACTGAAAATTCATATTTCTTTCGCATATCTCGCGAGAATTTTATCGATACTTTTAATTGATTTTTTAGTCCAGTCCAACCGCTTTTCCATGATCTCCACCACAGTCAGATGCCAGTCCAGGTCTGATTGTCTGAGTTCGGAGCTGATTCGTTGCAGTAAAATAGCGGCAGCAACGGAAACATTAAGGCTTTCCGTAAAACCAACCATCGGGATCTTGAGAAAGCCATCGGCCAACTGTTGTACTTCGGAACTCAGGCCTTCTTTTTCTGTTCCGAAAAAGAAAGCGGTTTTCGTATTCAGCCTAAAATCGTCCAGCAGGCAGGAATCATTATGGGGCGTGGTTGCTATGATCTCATATCCTTTTTCACGCAGGGAAGAGATGCAATCCCGGGCCGATGGATATCTGTGGACATCCACCCATTGCTGAGCTCCCATGGCAATGTTCTTATCCAATCGCTTGCCAAATCTATCCTCAACAACATGGGCCTCCTGGATTCCGAAAACTTCACAGCTCCTGATTAAGGCACTGGTATTATGCAGTTGAAAAACATCCTCGGCTGCCACTGTGATATATTTTGTCCTGTTTGCCAGTATCCTGGAAAAGCGTTCCTTCCGTTCCCCGGAAATAAAGCCTTCCAAATAGTCCAAGAGGGATGTATCTACCATAACCCGAAGATAATAAAAACGTATATTTAGGAAAGGACAAGGATATATGCCAAAAAACATTTGTGTATTAACAGGTGCCGGAATGAGTGCCGACAGCGGACTGAAAACATTCAGGGATGCGGACGGGCTTTGGGAAGGGCACGATGTCATGGAAGTAGCATCTCCCCGGGGATTTTATAGCAACCCGGAACTTGTGCTGGATTTTTACAACCAAAGAAGGCGACAACTATTGCAGGTAGCCCCGAACAAGGCCCACCTGGCCCTTGCAGCGCTGGAAGAGCATTTCAATGTGGCCATCATTACCCAAAATGTGGATGACCTTCACGAAAGGGCCGGAAGTTCAAGGGTTGTGCACCTGCACGGCGAATTATTAAAAGTTAGGAGTACGGGGGATCCCTCTTTCATACTGGATTGGAGGAAAGACCTGTATCTGGGGGACACCTGTGTAAAAGGACATCAGTTACGTCCACATATTGTATGGTTTGGGGAAGAAGTGCCCTTGCTTCAAAAAGCCGCCGAAATTACCCAAGATTCGGATATTTTGTTGATAATCGGAACATCTATGCAGGTATATCCGGCAGCCGGCCTCGTGAATTACGCCCCCCGGGATATCCCCATCTATTTTGTGGATCCCAAACCAACGGTACGGTCGGGCGATTTTGAGCACCTGAGGATCATCCCTGAAAGGGCGGCCATCGGGGTACCTGCCCTGGTCCGTGGACTCATCGACAAAGCACCCGGATTTGGAAGCCGGAACGGTGGCGGATCTTCCTGACAACTCCTCTGAAGGTTCTGCCATCGTACCTGCCATCAATTACTGCACTCCGGGAAAACGATCCGGGCCGGAACACATATTTTTACTATTTTCAGCCTTGCAGAACCTGAAGTCCTATAAAACCCTGTGACCCGATCAGAACTTTATGAGGCCCTGGATTATGTGAATCATTCCAGGAAAAAAAGGACGCAAATGGCCGGGCTGGTTATCGATCATCCCAGGTTGGTGGCACCTCTTATGGACATCGCCTTTACACTCGATGACCCGGTGTCGAGCAAGGCGTGCTGGGTTTTGGAATTCACGGCCAGGGAAAAATTGTCCCATATCTTTCCGCATTTAGATGTTTTTGTTGAAAAGGTCGGACAGGTTCAACTTCAATCCTCGGTAAGGCCAATGGCTAAGATCTGTGAATTACTGATGCTCTGTTATTGCTCAAAAGAAAGGCAGGATTGCCGGAAGGCCCTCCAAAAAACCCACCTTGAAGCCATCGCGGCCGCCTGTTTTGACTGGCTGATCGGGGATCACAAAGTTGCGGCAAAAGCGTATTCCATGACTAGCTTATACCTCCTGGGTACCGAATTTGATTGGATACACCCTGAATTGCGCCTTGTCCTGGAACAAAACTACGCCGGTGGAAGTGCCGCATATAAAGCCAGAGCGCGACATACTTTGGCTCAACTGGAAAACAAATAACCAGTTGTGCTTATTCAGTTTGTAGCGTGCGGTTTGCAGTAAAAAGGTCCCCGTTGACTATTTACGGGCCACAGTTTCCTTTTCATTGTTTATTGTTCACCGTATTATAAGTATCTTTGCAGCTTTGCGCGCGTAACCAATTCCAATACAATGCCGTTAAACAAACTCAATGCGATTTCCCCTATAGATGGGCGCTACAGAGACAAAGTAAATATACTGGCCTCTTATTTTTCCGAGGAGGCACTGATTAAATACAGGGTACGGGTTGAAATCGAATATTTCATCGCCCTTTGCCAACTTCCCCTGCCCCGGCTTTCGCACTTTGAGCGTACCAGGTTTGAGGATCTCCGGGCCATATATGAGCATTTTGAATCCCGCGATGCCAGGGCTGTAAAAGATATAGAAAAAACCACCAACCACGATGTCAAGGCCGTAGAATATTTTATCAAAGAAAAGTTTGATTCCCTGGGACTGGAAGCTTTCAAGGAATTTATCCATTTCGGATTAACTTCCCAGGATATCAATAATACGGCAATTCCGCTGTCCCTTAAGGAAGCAATGAACGACATCTATGTACCCCAGTACCGGGAATTGCAGGACACCCTTAATACCCTGGCGGCCGGTTGGAAGGATGTGCCGATGCTGGCGCGGACCCATGGGCAACCGGCATCCCCCACACGTTTAGGGAAAGAGGTAGGGGTCTTTGCCGAACGCCTGAAGGAACAATTCAATCTTTTGAACGACATCCCCAGCGCTGCAAAATTCGGAGGGGCTACCGGCAACTACAACGCCCATAAAGTTGCTTTCAGGGAGATCGACTGGAAGGCATTTGGCAAAAATTTTGTGCAGGAGCAACTGGGGCTGCACCATTCTTTTCCTACCACTCAGATTGAACACTACGACCATATGGCAGCGTTGTTCGATACACTTAAGAGGATCAATACTATTTTAATTGACCTCGATCGCGATTTCTGGACGTACGTATCCATGGACTACTTCAAGCAGGAGATCAGGGAGGGCGAAGTGGGTTCTTCGGCTATGCCGCATAAAGTAAACCCCATCGATTTTGAAAACTCCGAGGGGA
>DATGCB010000347.1:0-2439 GCA_035312365.1 Eudoraea sp.
TCCAGGTTACCCGCCACTTTTCGTTCGGGTTCGTTGCCATTGATGGGAAGGAGGGCGATCTGTGCGTTGAGGGGTGCTAAACGTTCAACCATACCGTCGAACCACAGGGTATCCCCGCTATGATAAATGATATATTCTCCAAATTTAATGACGTACCCCATGAATCTACAATTGCCATTGTCGTCCATGGCCAGATCATTGTGTCTTGCGGGAATTCCTATAAAGGTAAAGCCATTCACGGTAACCGAGCTTCCATCACCCAGGCCAATCGGAAAATCCACAGGACATTGCACCCTGTTGGCCACAAAGGCCCTGTTTGCTTCGGGAATAATAAATCGGATACCCGGGTTGTTTTTCAGGACCGGGATAAGGGTTTCCGCATCTAAATGGTCCGTATGGTTGTGGCTTGAGGTAACGATCGCTATTTTTTTCAGCAATTCGGGCCGTATTACCAATTCGCTCATACGAATGTGTGGCCTGTCGGTTTCGGCATATTTCAATGTCAGGGAATCGGAGAGGTACGGATCTATCAGTACCCTTTTACCACGCCACTGCAACAGATAACCACTCTGACCCAGCCACCAAAGCGAGAATCCTGCGTCCTGTTCCAGGAACGCGTCCATTTCAGCGATGAGTTCCTCATGCTTCTTAACGGCGGGTATCAGCTGATTCATAAAGTTGCCCGTACCTTTTTGGCCCCGGCGACCATGTTGATCAACTTTTGCCTGGAGGCCCAGCGTGCTGTTTGGCTAAGGCCACAATCCGGCGCTACAGAAAGTTTCTCCGCCGGAACATGTTTCAGACATCTGTTGATGCGCTCCACTACATCATCCACCGTTTCTATGTAGTAATTTTTAACATCGATAATACCGACGGCGACCTTCATTTTTTCTGCAAATGGGGCCAGCAACTCAATTTCGGCAAACTCGCGGTTGGCCATTTCCACGTGAATCTCATCCACGTCCATGTCAAGGAAGTCTGGCAGCATTGGCTGAATACTTCTGTATCCTACGGGCCTTCCCTTATAATTCCCAAAACAGAGATGGGTGCTTAGGTTGCATTTCCCTTTAATGGATTTTACGGTACGATTGAAAATAGTTACAAAACGCTTCGTATCCGACTTATAGGCATAGCAGCTCATAGAGGGTTCGTCTACGGTAATTTCAGAACAACCGGCTTCGACCAGGGCTTCCAATTCGCGACTGATAATTGGAAGCAGGGCCTCGGTGATCTCAAATCTGTCTTTGTAGGTGTCATTTGGCAATAACCTTCCTGACAGGGTGTACGGACCGGGAATACTGGCCTTGAGGATCGGGCCTTTGGGTGCCAGTTTTTTGAGGCGTTCAAATTCCCGTACAGCCCCCAGGCCTTCAGGGGCAGTCAATTTCCCAATGATATTGTGTTTTCCCCGCTGATCATGGGCTGCCGGCCCGAATTTTCTGGTTTCCGAACTATTGTTTTCAATACCTCTGATAAATCCATAAAAGGAAAGATTAAAGTCGAGCCGGGTCTGTTCCCCGTCCGTTATCACATCGAGTCCTGCTGTAATCTGGTCATGGATGGCCGCGATTACAGCATCCTCAATAGCCTCTTCGATATCGGCGGCCCCGAAATGGCCGAGGTTCCGGGAAACAAATTCAAGCCACCCGGGAAAGGGATAGCTGCCAATGACCGTGGTTCTGATGGGAATACTGTTCATAAGACAATTTTGTTAACGGAATTTTTTCAGGTGCCGGGTTATACGTTTTTGAGCGAACAGGCAGTACAACAGGGGTAATTCAATATGCCAGATAAAAACCACGTGTTTTAATTCCGGGCAGAAAGGTCATTATTTTCCATTGATGAGGCACCTGTTTGTAGCTAAAGTAAAAAAATTGGCTTGTATGTACAAGTTATATTTCATACATTTCAATGGATTGGATATTGGACTGAAATGCCGATCACTTATAAGGAACTCCGGGGTGAAAAAAAAGCGAAAATACCATCAGATTCAGGTGTTTATCAAAAAACGGATACAGACCGGAAAATATCCGGTTGGAAGTTATTTACCGTCAGAGAACGATTTTTGCACCCGGTTTAATACCACCCGGACCACGGTACGCAAGGCCCTCGATGAGGTGTTAAGAGAAGGCTTTATCGAAAAGGAACACGGCAAGGGAAGTAAGGTTATCGAAAGAAGCAAATCTCTTGGACTCCTGACAGTTAAAGGTTTTTCCGGGTCAACAGACTACGAAGTTAAGTCGATAGTGACCAAAAAGCCCAAAATCGGCGGATGGGATCCAACGATCGCCTTTCCTTTGACAAACAAAGAAAAAAAAGCGAAGTGTGTATATTTTCAGCGGGTACGCTATATCAACAAGCAACCTGTTGTGCTGGAGAATAACTGGTATTCACTGAATGCCCTGGAAGTTGTAAAATCAGAAGCGTTTGTTGAAGGGT
>DATGCB010000348.1:0-10814 GCA_035312365.1 Eudoraea sp.
CACCGGAGGCAGTGAGGCAGCAGTGACCATTGCAGGTATGGGGGGGTTTAATGCCATGCACGCCCTTTCTACCCTAAATGAAAGTCCTGAAACCGCATCCAGGCCGTTTGATGCCACCAGGGATGGATTTGTGCTGGGCGAGGGGGCCGGGGCACTGATTCTCGAAGAATTGGAACACGCAAAAGCGAGGGGCGCGAAAATTTATGCCGAATTAGTAGGCGGGGGGTTATCCAGTGATGCCTATCATATGACCGCTCCTCATCCCGAAGGGATCGGGGTAGTTCGGGTGATGGAAAATTGTCTGCGGGATGCCGGAATGCAACCGGAAGAAGTGGATGCTATAAATACACACGGTACCTCCACTCCACTCGGGGATGTGGCAGAATTAAAAGCGATAGCACAGGTATTCGGAGACCACGCACCAAATATTAATATCAACTCCACGAAATCTATGACCGGACATCTGCTCGGTGCGGCAGGGGCGATAGAAGCTATTGCCTCAATTTTGGCAATGGAACACAGTCTGGTTCCACCAACCATTAATCACAGTACGGTTGATGAAAATATTGATCCAAAGTTAAACCTTACCCTGAATAAGGCCCAGAAGCGAGAGGTCAATGTTGCCATGAGCAATACGTTTGGTTTTGGAGGGCATAACGCCTGTGTACTCTTTAAAAAAATAAGGGCATAACTAATGAGTTTTCCCGCCAATATATTTAATTCTCATCCGAAGGAGGATGAGGATTTTTTTTTAGGGATAACCAAAATCCTCGGGTTTAAACCAAAAAAGCTGAAGATCTTTAAAAAGGCATTTCTACATAGATCTGTAAACATGAAAGATGCCGGCGGGAATCCGATGAACTATGAGCGACTTGAATTCCTGGGGGATGCCATGTTAGGCACCATCATCTCAAAACACCTGTACAACGAGGTTCCCGGGGGAGATGAAGGATACCTTACCAAGATGCGTTCAAAGATCGTTAGCAGGAAACACCTTAATGAATTAGGGAAAGATTTAGGACTCATCAAATTTGTTGAAAGCAGAATACCCAAGTCGCACTTCGGAGATAACATTCACGGCAATGTATTTGAAGCCCTGGTGGGGGCAATCTATTTGGACAGGGGGTATAAATACTGTGAAAAATTCATTAAAGAAAGGGTGGTCGTCCCCTATGTGGATATTGAGCAGTTAGAAGGAAAGGTTATTAGCTATAAAAGCCTTGTCATAGAATGGTGCCAAAAAGAAAAAAAGGAATTTCACTATAACGTATATGAGGATACCGGCAAGGATCCCCTGAAGCACTTTGCGGTCAAACTTTCCATAAATGACAAGGTCATGGCAAAAGCCAGGGCAACTTCCAAAAAGAAAGCAGAGGAAAAGGCCTCAAAAAGGGCATTTTTTGCACTTCAGGACAAAATGAATAAATAACAGTCAAATTGGTTGGAGATTTCTAACGATTTCGCAGCATCTTTCCTGGCATAAGCACCCTGCGCACTAGGCTGGTTTCTTTATTAATTATATCTTTACCGTTGGTGTAAATGGAATGGTTACCGCACACAAAATTTTTGAGGATTTTTATGAAGAGACATTCGCCTTACTGGCTTTGCATTGCAGTTTAGACGACTATGCGCTCGTTTATGCATTGAATACCGCCTTAAAAACCAGGTTGTGCCGGTCCAGAACGGATCTGGATATGTCCGGAAATATTTCCTTTCCTTTTTTTGAGTGGAACGATGAACTGAATCACCGAAAATGGACGTTGGTGGCCAATTATAGTAGAACAGAGGCTACCCTCCAACTGAATGATCTCTTTCAAAATGAACGGTCTTTCACCACACATCATCTGGTTCCCGAATACAGGGATGTTGATTATTTCCTGAAAATTGAACAGGGTGATGTTGAGATTGATGGTGCCATCATAAAGTCAATTCTTAATATACCCTCCATAATTACCGCTTACACCATTGATATCAACACACTGAAATCCAAAAACAATCTAATATTTTAGACGTATGCCAACCAAGAAAAAAACCAAAATCGTGGCCACCCTGGGCCCTGCAACCAGCAAGAAAGCTGTCCTGAGGGATATGATGGAGGCCGGGGTTGATGTTTTTCGAATAAACTTCTCCCATGCTGACTATAAGGATGTAACCGCCCGGATTAAGATGATACGGGATCTGAATGAAGAGCTGGGCACCTATGCAGCCATTCTCGCAGATTTACAAGGACCCAAACTGCGTGTCGGGGTTATGGCCGGAGAGGTGGTGGTTGCCCCGGGGGATGAGATCACTTTTGTAACAGGAAAACCATTTGAAGGATCTTCGGAAAAAGTGTATATGAATTATAAAAATTTCCCGATAGATGTAAATCCGGGCGAACGGATCCTCCTGGATGATGGTAAGCTTATTTTTGAGGTGCTAACCACCAATAAAAAAGATCAGGTAAGGGCAAAGGTTATCCAGGGGGGGCCATTAAAGTCCAAAAAAGGAGTCAACCTTCCGAATACCAATATTTCATTACCCGCCCTGACGGAAAAGGACGTTAAGGATGCCATTTTCGCATTGTCCCAGGATGTGGATTGGATTGCACTCTCTTTTGTTCGATTTAGTCAGGATCTGATAGATCTTCAGAATATTATTAAGGAACATTCAAAACATAAGGTGCCCATTATTGCCAAGATTGAGAAGCCGGAAGCTGTGGAAAATATTGATAAGATCGTGGCTTATTGTGACGGGCTCATGGTAGCCAGGGGCGACCTGGGCGTTGAAGTTCCTGCCCATGAAGTACCGCTGATCCAGAAAAGACTGGTCCTTCGGGCAAAAAAAGCCAGAATTCCGGTGATTATTGCCACGCAGATGATGGAGACCATGATCACGAGCCTGACACCCACAAGGGCCGAAGTCAATGACGTTGCAAACTCGGTCATGGACGGCGCTGATGCCGTGATGCTTTCCGGAGAAACATCTGTTGGAAACTATCCGGTTCAGGTAATAGAAAGAATGGCAAGTATCTTACAAAGCGTTGAGAATTCCGATTTGATCCAGGTGCCGCACGACCCGCCCCATATCCGGACAAAAAGGTATATCACCAAATCTGTGTGCTACCATGCTGCGATTATGGCCAATGAAATTAAGGCCAAGGCGATATCCACCCTGACCAACAGCGGATATACTGCTTTTCAGATCTCCGCCTGGAGGCCAAGTGCACATATTCTCGTCTTTACCTCGAACAAACGAATCCTAACACAATTAAATCTGTTATGGGGGGTAAAGGCATTTTACTACGATAGGTTTGTTTCCACGGACGAGACTATTGAGGATGTCAACAGTATTGCGTGTAAAAAGGGATTCCTTGATGTGGGGGATATGCTGATCAGCCTCGCAGCAATGCCGATAAAGGACAAGGGGATGGTCAATACACTCAGAGTTACTGAAATCGAATCCTGCAGTTTTTAAGAGGACGCCAAAGGGCTTAAAAGTCGAATTTTAACTGCACTGAAACAGTCTCTTCATTGGTCATATCTTCGTCTGTTTTCTGTGATTTTTCCGTGTTTAGGTTCGCCAGGGAAATTCCCAATAGCCTGACTGAGTTTTGCAGTTTTTCCTGATAGAGCAGATCTTTTGCCGTTTCCAGGATCAGGGCTTTGCCTGCAATAAAATAAGGCAAGGTCCTACTCCTGGTCTGAAGGGTAAAATCGCTGTATTTTATTTTTAGCGTAATGGTCTTCCCTGATATATTGCTTTTCTTTAAGCGTCTTTCCAGTTCATCGGCAATTTGTTCCAGGCGAGCCAGCATAAAAACCTCACTACTTAGATTTTCATTAAAGGTCCGTTCCGCGCCCACCGATTTAGGGACGCGATGGGGCTTTACGGCACTCATATGTATCCCCCTTGCCACGTCGTAATAATAACGTCCGCTCTTCCCAAAATTTGCAGTCAGAAATTCCACGGATTTCTCCTTGAGGTCCTTCCCGGTGAAAATGCCCAAGCTGTACATTTTTTCGGCGGTAACTTTTCCGACACCATAGAATTTTCTGACCTCCAGGGCTTCCAGAAAAGGGATTACCTCTTCCGGATTTACTGTTTTTTGGCCATTGGGTTTGTTGTAGTCGCTTGCTACTTTGGCAATGAATTTATTAATTGAAATACCTGCAGAGGCCGTCAACCCCAGTTCATCGAGTATTCGCCTCCTGATTTCCTGCGCGATCAGCGTGGCAGATGGATTCCCCTTTTTATTGGTAGTGACATCCAGGTAGGCCTCATCCAGGGAAAGCGGCTCTACCAGCTCGGTGTAGTCATAAAATATAGCGCGGATTTTTTGAGAGATTTCCTTGTACCGGTCAAAACGGGGTTTCACAAAAATGAGGTCCGGGCAGTTTTTCCTGGCCAAATACCCGCTCATAGCACTTTTCACACCAAATTTTCTGGCCTCATAGCTGGCTGCGGAAACGACACCCCTCGGAGATCCACCACCGACGGCAATGGGTTTCCCTTTAAGCTCAGGACGATCCAGTTGTTCTACCGAAGCATAGAAGGCATCCATATCAACATGAATTATTTTTCGCAAAGGGAAATCGAACGTCATAAGCAAATTTACGCTATATTTAGTTTTATCATCGGGCTGCGTAATAGCCACTGATCACTGAGTTGGCCAGGCAGGAAACAGTACAAAATGATTGAAACGGAACGGAAATTCTTGGTGCAATCCGATACCTTTAAGCAGGAAGCAGAAACTGCAGAACACATCATCCAGGGATTTTTGAATACGCATCCGGAACGTACCGTCAGGATCAGGATTACGGACGATTTCGGATATTTGACGATTAAGGGGTTGACCGGTAAGTCAGGGGCCTCCCGCTTCGAATGGGAAAGAGAAATTCCTGTGAAGGAAGCAAGGCACCTGCTACTTTTATGTGAAAAGGGCTTTATTGAAAAAACCAGGTACCGGATCAGGGCGGGGGATCACATCGTTGAGGTCGACGAATTTCACGGGGACAATGATGGTCTGGTGATCGCAGAAATTGAACTGAATGATGAATATGAGCCGTTTGAAAAACCGGTGTGGTTGGGAAAAGAAGTCACCGGTGATATACGATATTACAATTCACAATTAAGTATTAACCCATTTAAGACATGGAAAAAGGAAGAAAGATAACCTGCTTATTGATATTGTTACTTATGCTGGGGGCATGTAAGCAGCAGAAAGCAGATATTGAAAATACTACCAATAGGGTATTGGAAAATACTGAAAAGTCGATCGGTAAAATAAAAGAAGAATTAACCGAGGCCGGCTATCAGACTTTTGACTATGTTGATGAGGAAACAAAGGATACAGTGATCATGCAGCAATACTTTATCGCCTTTCTGAAGCGTGGGCCCAACAGGTCCCAATCGCAAACGGAGGCAGACAGCCTGCAAAAACTACATCTGGCCCATCTGGGAAGGATGTATAGGGAAGGACATGCCGATATTTCCGGTCCTTTCGGGGATGATGGGGACATCAGGGGAATTACCATATACAACACCCCGACCTTGGAAATGGCAGACAGTCTTGCACATATGGATCCTATGGTACAAACAGGCAGATTGGTCATTGAATTACACCCGTGGTGGGCCGCAAAAGGATTTCCACTAAGGTAGGTATCATTGAACTCCCGGGCTGAAAGCTAGCGAAAGGTATCTATAGGGCACTCCTGAACTGCGCAAGGAACCTTACATCATTTTCGCTAAGTAGCCGGATGTCAGTAATCTGATGCAGTAAAAGTGCTATCCTGTCGATCCCCATCCCAAACGCAAAGCCGGAATATACCTCGGAATCAATACCACAGTTTTCCAAAACATTCGGGTCGACCATCCCGCAACCCATGATCTCTAGCCACCCTGTTCCCTTTGTCATGCGATAGTCGGTTTCCGTTTCAAGGCCCCAATATACATCGACCTCGGCACTGGGTTCCGTAAACGGGAAGTAGGAAGGCCTGAGCCGGATTTTAGAGCGACCAAAAAGCTCAGTGGTGAAAAATTGCAGGGTCTGTTTCAGATCTGCAAAGGATACATCCTTGTCTATATACAAACCTTCGACCTGGTGGAAAAAGCAATGAGAACGTGCCGAAATGGCCTCATTTCTATAGACTCTACCAGGGGAAATCGTCCGAATAGGGGGTTTGTTGTTCTCCATATATCTCACCTGTACGGAGGAGGTATGGGTGCGCAGCAGAATATCGGGATCTGTCTTTATAAAAAAAGTGTCCTGCATATCCCTTGCCGGATGGTGTTCCGGCAGGTTAAGGGCCGTGAAATTATGCCAGTCGTCTTCAATTTCAGGACCTTCCGATACATTAAACCCTATCCTGGAGAAGATCTCGATAATTTGGTTTTTCACAATGGAAACCGGATGTCTGGATCCCAGCTCCAAAGGTTCTGCCGGCCTGGTCAGGTCACCATATGCCGTTGCGACTTCCACTTTGTCGGCAAATGCTTTATTGAGTGAATTTACCTTTTCAGAGGCAATATTTTTAAGTTTGTTGATCGTTTGACCGAACTCCTTCTTCTGGTCTCCCGGGATTTCTTTAAACGCTGCAAAAAATTGGTTCAACAATCCTTTTTTGCCAAGGTACCTGATGCGAAATGCTTCAATATCCTTCAAATTGTCGGCGGTAAAACTTTCTACCTCTGCAATATGTTCCTTGAGTTGATCGATCATTTAAAAACGGTTTGGCCTTATGGCCGCCACGTCCATTGACAAACCATACGACCATCGGAACGCAAAGTTAAAACTTTTATCCCTGCTTTATAGAAAAACTACGCTTTCATGCTAATATCTGTTGCTTTTAACGGGGTGAGATCATGCCGAAATTTCGGCAAATTTGTCATTTTCATTCTGTACCACCCATTCTACACATTCGTCAAAGTCCTTAAATATATGTTCCCGTGGGATAAGATCCGGGATGATGTCGATGCGTTCCATCATATATTTAGGCTGGTCCATCACTCCTGTAAACAAGACGGTAATGTTTTTCCTTCTTAATTCCTGAAGTACATCCTCCATGGCATAAAGACCGGACTGATCCATATACGCCATTCTGCCCAGCCTGATGATAACACATTTCGCCGTTGAAGGAATTTGATCTGCAAGGGACTGAAAATCACCGGTGGTTCCGAAGAATAAAGGCCCTTTGATGTGTTTTATGAATACTTCTTCCTTCAAATTTTCCGGAAAATCTTTTTCATCGGACCAGGCTTTTTCCTTTTCCAGGGATTTCACATCAGAGCGCTGTGCTGTCAGATCTCCCATTTTTTTCATAAACATCAGCGAAGCGATCACAAGTCCGATGCCCACTGCATAGACCAAATTCCAAACGGTGGAAAGCACAAGTACCACGAGCATTACAATTACCTCTGAACTCAGTTTTAACGGGCCTAATTTAATATCCTTGGGTAAACTTGGGATCGCCTTCAACCCCTTGTAATCCATCACGCTGATGCCTACAGTTATCAAAATACCGGCAAGAACAGCGGCCGGGATCTGTGAGGCGACAGGGCCCATGGCCAACAGGATAAAAAGCAACAACACGCCGGCGATCATCCCGGATAATTTGGTTTTACCTCCGGATTTAATATTTACGACCGTTCTAATGGTAGCCCCGGCTCCGGGAATTCCACCGAACAGTGCGGCAATGCTGTTTCCTATACCTTGGCCGATCAGTTCCTTGTTGGGATGATGTTTGGTTTTTGTCATGTTATCGGCAACAACTGATGTAAGGAGTGAATCTATAGCCCCTAAAAGAGCCAAAGTCAGGGCAGTAAAAAAATATGGGGTTATTGCACTCATTTCAAAAGCAGTAAAAATTTCTAAATTGGGTACAGGGAAACCCTCCGGAATTTTCTCAATAGGCCTGTAATCCATTCCAAAACCATAGGCAACTCCGGACACGGCCAGCAAGGCTACGAGCGTGCTTGGTATCGTAGTTGTTATCCGCTTAAAACCATAAATGATGATAATCGTTGCCAGGGCAAGTGCAAATTCCAGCCAATTGATATTTTTCAGGCCCTTGGGGATCACATTGATCGCCCCCAAAACGCCGGAAGCCTCCTTGGCGGCCAGAGTTTTTGCCTCCTCCTGAATGGTTGCTTCCGTGATATCCGAAGCCCTTTCAATAGTTTCTTTAAAGTCTTCCAGGACGAGGATTCCCTCTCCGGCTTCTTCCTTCAGGATATTTTCCAGGATGAGTTCCTCTGCCTGTGGTTTAAAGGGATCCACCCACGAACTGTCCTCCTTGGGATAATAACCAATCGCCGGAAGAACTTGCGTAATGATTATGATGACCCCTATGGCAGTCATAAAACCTGAAACAACAGGATAGGGAATATAGCGTATATATTTGCCGATGCCCAGAATCCCCAACCCAACCTGCATAAGTCCGGCTAATAGAAAAACACTTAGGATGGCAGGCAGGGCCTTCGCAACACTGCCGTCGTAAACGGCTATGATGCCCGCAATGATGACCATACTTACTGCGGTCATCGGAGCTGTTGGTCCTGAGATCTGCGTATTGGTACCACCGAATAAAGCGGCAAAAAAGCTGATAAATATGGCACCGTATAATCCCGCACTGGGGCCAAGGCCAGAACTGACACCAAAGGCCAAAGCCAGGGGCAGGGCCACAATTCCGGCGGTAATTCCGCCAAAGAGATCACCCTTAAGATTGGAGAAGATGTTTTTCATAGTTTTTGATAATTGAAATTCCGTTAATGTTTAATACCTGTCTTATGATCCTTTAGTCCAGATGATAGATTTCCATAATGTTTTTCAGAATCCCTTCGAAATCTATCTTCAGGTCAATGAGCTTGCCGGAGTGCACATCAAAGACCCAGCCGTGCACTTTCATCTCCCGATCCCGATAGGCCTTTTGAACAGCTGCTGTTTTTATAAGATTCACACATTGCTCCTGAACATTAAGTTCTACCAGACGATTGTACTTTTCATCCTCATCTTTTATGTCATTCAGTTCATCTTTGTGGAGGCGGTACACATCCCTGATATTACGCAACCACGGATTCAGAATCCCAAGATCCGCAGATTGCATGGCGGCTTTTACCCCACCACATGCATAATGCCCGCATACCACGACATGATCCACCCTAAGATGTTCCACGGCATAGTTTATGACCGACATCACGTTCAGATCAATACTAATGACCATATTGGCAATATTGCGGTGCACAAATACTTCCCCGGGTCCCAGACCCATTAAATCTTCGGCGGTTACCCGACTGTCCGAACAACCTATATACAGTAATTCCGGATTTTGCCCCTTCCCGAGTTCTTCAAAATAATTACGGTCAAGGGAAAGTTTTTTATTGATCCACTCCTTATTATTTTCAAATACAGTATTTATATTCATGATTTTTATTTTAAATATATTGTTTTAAATCTATTCGTGATGCGGTAGCGCATGAATGGCCAAGCATTGATCAAAGTGAAATGGAACAGAAATAATCACCTGTTCAAAGAATTGGACGGTGTTTATTCTATTGAGGATATGCTAAAGTTGCTTTGCCTAAATGATGATTTCGGGCGGGGGTGAAGTAATTTCAATGGTGTGGTCCGTATGCTCTGAAGGATAATAAACATCACTCATATCAATTGCAAAGCGCATAGCCAGACCTTGTGTTAACAGGCCGCTGCAGATCATCGATTTTTCATCGGTATCTGTCTTGCCTTGTTCCGGCTTCTCCTCTTCATTGAGATTCAGAACAATTACGGGCTTCTCGTGGTGGTGAAGTAAGGTAACAACGGAAGGGACCACCAGCGCACAGATCCAGAGAGAAAGTAATACAATATGGATAGTGAATTTCATGGTCTTCCGGGCATTGAGCACAAAAATAACAGGTTTGTTAAAATATCCTGTTAAAGTAATATTAAAAATCCTTCAACAATTTAATGGCACCTGCCGGGATCCATCCGGTTTTACCATCCACCAGTTGGATCTTCCTGTAATCATTTAGTTCGTCCAGCACATTTACCTTTGTGCCTTCATGCAATACAAATGCCTCAGTGCTTCGATTATTGGGTTCAGCCTTTACAGCAGCTTCTTCGGAAAATACGATAGCAGGCTGTTCTGCCATAAAATCAGCGTATTGCATAAATGCAAAGACGAGGGAGCTTACTGAAAGGAACAAAAATAACAAACTGCCAAAAAAAGCAAAGCGTTTTTTTGTTTCATACCTAAAATAATAGAAGGCAATATAGCAGAGGACAAAAAGGATCATAAAGGCAACGGCAAAATAGGCCCACTGATCAAAGGACCACCTCCCGGTAATACTCGCATAGATTTTTGAAAGGCCGGTTTCCGGAAGTACCTCTATGGCGTCCAGGGTCATGTTTTGTGCATAGGCCAGATTATTCTTTATCTCGGAATCATCAGGATCCAGTAAGAGGGCTTTTTCGTAATAGTAGATGCTCGGGGCAATTTGATTTAGTTTGTAATAGGAATTCCCCAGATTGTAATACAGGGATGCCGAGTGATCTCCCCTTTCGAGAATATCCTCGTATACCTCAACGGCCTTTTCGTAGTCCCCATCATTATAGGCGGTTGCCGCACGATTGAATAATGCTTCCGACTGGGCGCTGACCCAGGAAACAAAACATAGAGACCATAATAAGACACTACTTTTCACTTGATTCAAAAATTTGATCTTCGGCCGGTGTACTTCCCCCTGTAGCTGTAAAAATACTCCTGCTTTAATTCAGATACATATTTAATTCTGTTCCTTTAATATTTTGGCAGCACCCAAACACACCCACTTCCCGCTGG